>CAJXAF010000016.1 GCA_913050175.1 uncultured bacterium | reverse complement strand
TTAAATATACCATATTTTAGAGGTTTTTGTCAAATTATTATTTTTACTTCTAACAATTAATATACGGAATCCTTGTTTAGGCCATAAAAGCAGTGTCTAACAAGTAATTTATACCATGGATTGCTGGAGCATGCAAAGAAAAAGCTTGCATGATTCCGTATTCTATCTATAATATCAGAAACTACGGAGTCAATATATTATGGAGGAGTCAGTAATTATTAAAAATAAGAAGCCGAAAATTCTCTTGCGGTTTCAAGATTTCTTGTTGAAGCAAGGGGTAGCTACGGAAAAAAGTGCTCCTTTTCACAGCTTATGGGTTAATAAATTCCTTTCTTCTTCTCTTAACCTCAATGAGGAAAATTTTCAAGACAGCCTTGCGCAATTTTGTGACTATTTACGCAGGCAATCCGATCTTAGTGATTGGCAGTTACATCAGGCAGAGACAGCGGTCAGGTTGTATTTTCAAAAATTTCTTGCCGGAGACAGTGGAATGATCGTTTCGAGGTTACGTAATGCCATAAGGCTTAAACACTATTCTTACTCAACGGAACGCGCATACCTAGAGTGGGCGCAGAGATTTTTTGATTATCTCATCCATGAGAAAAAAGAAAATATAGTAATACAGGATTTGAATTCAGAACAGGTACGCCAATACTTGACCTATCTGGCAGTAAAAAAGATGGTATCTTCTTCAACTCAAAACCAGGCGCTTAACGCGCTCCTTTTTCTGTTTCGAAATGTCCTTGGCATAACCTTGGAGGATTTAAATAAGGCTGTCCGAGCAAAACGAGGGCCTAAGTTACCGGTGGTCTTAACAGAGGAAGAAGTAAGAAAAATATTCGAGCACATGGAAGGTAGAGCCCTTATCATGGCTCAACTTATATATGGGGCTGGTTTGCGGTTGATGGAGCTGGCAAGATTGCGGGTGCAGGATATAGATTTTGATAGTGGCTTGATTTTTGTGCGGGGTGCTAAGCAGGATAAAGACCGCTCTACCATACTCCCTGAAGCTGTACTGAAAAGATTACGGCTGCATTTACAAGAGGTTAAAGTAATTCATGAAAATGACCTTGCCCTGGGCCATGGAAGAGTGTATTTGCCTAATGCTCTTGCGCATAAATATCAGAATGCAGCCAAAGAGTGGGGTTGGCAATATGTTTTTCCTGCCAATAGATTATCGGTTGATCCTCGGAGTAATGTGATCCGGCGTCATCATGTTGACGCAAGCTCTATACAAAAGGCAGTACGTAATGCCGTAAGAAAAGCTGGTATTATTAAAAATGCTACCGTACATACTTTACGTCATTCTTTTGCTACTCATCTTTTAATGAGCGGAACTAATATAAGAGAAATCCAAGATCTCCTAGGACATAAAAATCTGGAAACGACTATGATCTATACTCATGTTTTGAGGAATACTTCAACTACACCCAAAAGCCCTTTAGATAACCTTAAGGAGAAATTTTATGCGAAAGAATAATAAATTTTCCCCACTTTTTTGGCCGATTCAACTAAAGGGTAACTCTATTTACATTCTTGATGAGACTCTCCTTCCACACAAAGTTAAATACATAAAAGCTACTAACTACCAAGAGGCTTGTCAAGCTATAAAAGAAATGAAAACCAGGGCAGTTGGTCAGGTCATACTAGTTTTATATACTTTTCTTTTGGTTGTAAAACAAAATAAAAATAGTAAAAATTTATCTTTAATTTTAAATAAGGTTGCCAAAGCCATAAATGCAACCCGGCCAACCTTATCTTTTAAATTTTTAACTGATATGGTTTTAGGTTGGCATAAAGCAAAAAAACCGCTTGATAAAAGTATAATCGGGTTTCTTGAAATGCTAAAGGCCAGCCGTATGGAGCAGGCAAGAAAAGCCTCTAAATTAGTAAAAGATAAAGACGTTATCCTTACTCACTGTAATGTTAGCGGGTCTTTGCCTTTGTTGGCAGAGTTTGCCGGAAAAGAAGGTAAAAAGGTTAGTTTTTTTGTCACTGAGACCAGACCATACTTACAAGGAGCGCGGCTAACTGCCTGGGAGTTAAAAGAGGCTGGGTTTAAAGTAACCATAATTAGCGATAATATGGTGGCCCAGGTTATGAAAGAGAAAAAAATAAGTAAAGTTATTGTTGGCTCAGATAATTTGGCTCAAAATGGAGACATTGCTAATAAAATAGGTACATATCAGATTGCAATTTTAGCTAAACACTTTAAAATTCCTTTTTACGTCTTATGTCCTCCAGCCTCAGGTGCTAGAACCGGGAAAGATATAAAGATAGAAGTAAGACCGGATAAAGAATTATTAACCTATCAAGGTTTATCCTTAGCACCAAAGGGGGTTAAGGGTTATTATCCGGCTTTTGATGTTACAGATAAAGACCTAATCACAAAACATATATATTTGGAGGTTTAAATACTTATGCCTAATAGCGAGAATACACTCAGAGACGATATCATTGCAATTGGTGAGAAGTTATATGGTAGAGGCTTGGTAATCGCTTCTTCAGGAAACCTAAGTGCCCGCCTGGATACCGATAATATACTTATTACCTCAAGCGGTTCAGCCTTAGGTAATTTAGAAGCTGATAATATTATCAAGGTTAATTTAGCTAAAGATGAAAACTTAAACGATAAAAAGTTAACTTCCGAATTTCCCTTACACAGCTTTATTTATAAGAACTTTCCTCAGAAAGTCATTATTCACTGTCATCCTACCTTAGTAAACGCTTATTTTGCTATTTATTCTGATTTAAAAGTTCTTACTTTTGAGTCAAAATTATATGTCGGCAATATCCCTGTTCTTAACCAGGATACACCGGCAGTAACAAAACCAGAGTTGGTAATCGAAGCCCTGAAAACAAGTAATTTAGTTATTTTACGTAATCATGGTGTGGTCTCAATCGGAGATACTTTTGACCAAGCTTTAAACTTAATTGAGAGCTTAGAGGAGGCTGTAAAAACTGTTGCTGTAGCCAGACTCTTTAAAAAAGAAATCCTTGATGATTTAGATAAAGAATTAAAAAGTAATTTAACTGCCGGCAAAAAATACCAAATGTTTTCCCAAGAACATATTCAGGCAATTGTTGATTTAGTAAATAAGGATGAGTTTATCTCCCAGAAAGGTAAAGAGATGGACTTAACTGTCCAACTCGCCATTAAACTCAATGATAGCGATAAAGAGCATAGATTTACCTTTAAAGAGGGTAAAATCACAAGCCTTGATCCGACTTCAGATGCACCCTTTGTGATTTCAGCTCCGGCTGATATTTGGGAATTGGTTTTTTTAGGAAAACTGGATTCATTTGTAGCAGTTACTCAAGGTAAGATGAAGTTGGAGGGCCAATTAGGCCAATTGGCTCGCTGGTATGTTCCTTTCACACGTCTATTTGAATTATTTAAAGAGGTTAAAGTAAAATGAAGTCTTACTCTTTATGTATTAATGGAGAATCTAAAGATTCTAAAGTTAAAAAAGATATAATTAACCCGGCGACTAAAGAAGTTCTAGCTATGGTTAGCTTTGCTGATACTAGAGAGGTAGAGCTTGCTATAGAATCTGCCCGTACTGCTTTTGATAGTGGGCCCTGGCCAAGCATGTCTTTAGCTGAACGCAAAGAAATCCTTTTAAAGATATCAGATGGTATCTTAGAAAACTTAGCTCAATTAGCTCAAATTGAAACTTTAAATAGCGGTAAGCCGATAAAAGAAACTACTTTTATGGATGTACCGTCAAGTGCTGAGACTTTTAAGTATTTTGCTAATAATTTAGAAGAATTTCTTAAAAGTGAAGATAAAGACATTGAATCAAAGGTTTCCCCAGCTAAAGCCAGTCTCTTTCGCCAACCAAGGGGCGTCGTAGCTTTAATCGTACCCTTCAATTACCCACTTTTAATAGCTTCTTGGAAAATGGCTCAGGCGCTGGCTTCGGGAAATACAATTATCTTAAAACCAGCGAGTCTAACACCTTTAAGTGTTTTAGAATTAGGAAAAATAATTTCCAATTCCGGAATGCCTAGAGGGGTTGTAAATATTATACCGGCAAAAGGAGAGGACGTAGGAAAGCTATTATCTGCTGATAAACGCATAGATATGATTTCCTTTACCGGTAGTAATAAAGTAGGAAGAAAAATCTTAAAGCACTCGGCAAAAAATGTAAAAAAACTTATTATGGAATTAGGGGGTAAGTCAGCTTCTATTATTTTAAAAGAAGCTGATCTAGAAGCAGCAGTGAATAGTTCTCTCTGCTCAATCTTTCTAAACCAAGGGCAAATGTGTACTGCTATGTCGAGAATTTTAATTGATGAGGCTATATACGATGATTTTGTAAGTGATTTCATTAAGAAGGCTGAGAAAATTAAATTAGGTAATGGCTTGGATTTTCAAACTCAGATGGGGCCACTTATTTCCGCCTCACAACGGGAAAGCATTATTGAACATTTAGAGCAAGCCCAAACCCAAGGGGCAAAAATATTATCCGGTGGCAAGATACCTAGCGACCCTGATTTAAAGAATGGCTTTTTCTTTGAGCCCACAGTCCTGACAGACGTAAACGAAGATATGGATATTTTTAAAGAAGAAGTTTTTGGCCCGGTGGTTTGTTTAAGTAAATTTTCTAACATCAATCAGTCAATTTCTTTAGCTAATAAAAGTGATTTTGCCTTAGCTGCATCTATCTGGAGTAAGGATGAGGCTAAAGCTAGGGAGTTAGCTAAAAAAATTGACGCTGGGACCATTTGGATTAATACCTATGGCATGTTTTACAATGAACTTCCTTACGGCGGATTTAAGCAGAGCGGCTTTGGTAAAGAATTAGGAAAGGAAGGTTTCTTGGAATACACTCGTTTAAAAAATGTTGTTATTGATGCAGCTAAAGATTCAAAACCTTTAGTAAATTATTGGTATGGTTTTTAAATTTATTTCCTCTCTTTTACATTAATAATAGAAAATACAAAAGGAGGTTAATATGGATTGGGGAATGCAAAACCGCTTAAATCAAGTTATTAAAGACGATGGACGTTGTTTCTTTTTACCAATTGATCATGGCTATTTCCAAGGGCCCACCCGATGTTTGGAGAATCCGGCAGAAACCATAAAACCACTCCTGTCTTATTGCGATGCTCTTTTTGTTACCAGGGGAGTGTTACGTTCAGCCATAGATGCTGATAACAGTTTACCGATTATTCTTAGGGTTTCCGGAGGCACAAGCATGGTAGGCAAAGACCTAGCCAATGAGGAAGTTACTACTTCGATTGAAGAAGTTATCCGCCTTAATGCCTCAGCGGTTGGTATTTCAATATTTATCGGTAGCGATTATGAACGCCAAACCCTCCTTAATTTGTCTAAATTAGTTAATAAGTGTGAAAGATACGGTATTCCGGTAATGGCTGTTACAGCTGTAGGCAAAGAGCTGGAAAAAAGAGATGCTCGCTATTTAGGATTATGTTGTCGTATTGCTGCTGAGTTGGGCGCCAGAATTGTGAAAACTTATTGGTGTCCTGATTTTGATAAAGTAGTTGATGGTTGTCCGGTGCCGGTAGTTATGGCTGGCGGGCCAAAATGTGAAACCGAAAAACAAGTATTTGAATTTGTTTATGATGGTATGCAAAGAGGTGCTATTGGTATTAACTTAGGAAGAAATGTCTGGCAAAGTAAGCAACCAGTAGCTACGGCCAAAGCCCTACAGGCGATTATCCATAAAGGCGCTGATACAGAAGGAGCCCAGGAAATATTTAATCAAACAAAAAATAATGAAGATAGCTAAATACTACAACAATAAGGATGTCAGGCTAGAGGATATTGAAAAACCTGAACTTGGCCCGGGTGAATTTCTTCTGAAAGTTATGGCTTGTGGTATTTGTGGTAGCGATGTAATGGAGTGGTATCGGATCAAAAAAGCCCCTTTGGTTTTGGGTCATGAGGCAACCGGTGTTATTGACCAGATAGCTGAGGAGGTAAAAGATTTTAAAAAAGGTGATAGAGTTTTTGTCTCTCACCATGTTCCTTGCAATGAGTGTCACTACTGTTTAAATGGCCACCACACAGCCTGTCAAATGCTCCATACAACTAATTTTTATCCTGGTGGTTTTTCAGAGTATGTTCGTGTGCCTAGAATAAATGTTAGCCGGGGAACTTTTCTTCTTCCCGAAAGTGTGAACTTTGATCAGGGAACTTTTATTGAACCTTTGGCTTGCGTGGTTCGCGGCCAAAGAGAGGCTAACTTTAAATCCGGACAAAGTGTTCTTATCCTGGGAGCCGGCATCTCAGGCATACTTCATTTATTATTAGCTAAGGCTTCTGGTGCTGCGAAGGTATTTCTTACTGATATAAGTCAATCCCGTCTGAATTTAGCCCAAAAATTCGGTGCTGATTTAAGTATAAATGCAGCCTCAGACATTAAAGAAAGTTTGCTTAAAGCTAATGATAATAGATTGGCTGATTTAGTAATTGTCTGTACAAGTGCTTTATCTGCCTTTAATCAGGCTTTAGAATTAGTTGATAGAGGCGGTACTATATTGTGCTTTGCTCCTACTGAGCCAGGCGTAAAATTAGAAGTGCCGATTAATGATTTTTGGCGTAATGGTATAAAAATTGCTCACTCCTATGGGAGCAGCCCCATAGATACAAGTCAAGCCATTGAGTTAATTAGTCAAGGAGCCTTAAATCTTGATAAGATGATTACTCATCGCCTGAATTTAGAAGATACTGCTTTAGGATTTAATCTTGTTAGTCAAGGCAAAGACTCGCTTAAAGTTATTATCCAACCCCATAAGTCTAATTAATCAAAGTAAATCATTAAAGCAATTAGGTAAGAGTTATAGTATTTAGATGTTCTTATCGTTGGCAAGGTTTTGTCTATCGGGCGGTTCATCGCCTGATAACTCAAGCGCTAGTGCTGCCAAGGATCGGTTTACATCGTATAAAAATACTATGAGAGAAAAAATCAGGCAGGCCATAGAGACAATGAATAATAAGGCAATTATCCATGCTATTTCAATCTGCCACAATGCCATAAAAAACAATACAATTATTAGGACAGACACAATCAAAGCGCTGGCTGCGGCCAGTGAAATTGCTAAGCGGATGAGACGTGCTCGCCGAAAAAGAATTTGTATTTGTGCAAGTACCTTTATTCTGTCAGTAGCGTTAGCTTTGGTGAGGTTATCATTAAGATTTCGTATACGGTTAACAGTTTGTCCAAGCCGATTTGTCATTGTAAGAAGGATTAGGCCAACGCCGGAAATCAAGATGACAGGGCCAATGGCTGTCTGAAGAATTGGTATGAGTTGTGATAGTGATGGAAATTGCATAAGTTATATTTATCTAAGGCTGGCTTGATTGCTTTTTTAGATGTTTTTATTCTTTTAGTTGATCCTTGATTATCTTTTCTATTTCTAATAAATTATCTTTAATTTTTGATAGAGATTCTGTTCCTGAACATCTACCAACAGTCATCTTATTTCCTTCAATATTAGCATTAACAATATATTCTTTTCCTTCAGTAAACCATAGATAATAACATGCACCCGGGTTTTTATTTATGTATACTGTAATTAAATCGTCTGAGATGCCTTTATAGGATCTGTTTATTTTTAATGTTATTTTTTCCCAATAATCTTCCAAGGATTCTATCTCTATTACCTGACCAACAAATAAGGCATCGGCATTCTCTACATATCCTGGCGGACGAAGCATAGCGCAGCTGCATGCAAAAGCAAGCTTAGCAGAGATTATTAATAATAATGAGAATAGCAATATCTTTTTAATCATTATTGTTTACATCTAACACCCGAAATCAGGTGAATTGGGTTGTCGTATTGGTTTATTATAGTCTTATCACTAGTCTTTTCCAAAACGAGATGATTTACCATATAAAAATGTATGCATATCTTTTGTGACTTTCTTAACCAATCTTTCTAGTTTGCCTCCGTCTTGTAAATTTTCAAGCTTTCCGCAATCAAGCCAAACGCCTTCACACTCATTGCATGCATCGATTTTTATCCTTTTGTCTTGCTTGCTAGGTTTTTCTGCAAGGTTTCCTTGACAACGAGGACATTTTAGATTTTCATGTATCTCCTCGGCCACAAGTTTTTCAACATATTTTTTTATCTGTACAGGCTTGCCTTCTAAATTTAAAGTTTGCTCTAATTCACTCTTGTCAAACCAGATACCATTGCATGAAAAGCAAATATCGACTTTTATAGTTTTCTCTCCCATCCCGCCAAACGTTTTTTCTTCTAATTTTGCTATTTTACATTTTGGACAGTCCATTTTTTCTCCTTTTTTATTTTCATCCAACACCCGATATTCTTCTGAGAAGTTGGTTTACTTTTCTCTACCGGAAACATTTTTAAAATATTCAATAAATTGAGGTTCAACATCAAAGCCTAAGCCTTGGGCTTTATGTATATCATTCCATACTTTATCATGCTCGCCTACTTTAGAGTATGCAAAACCTCTATAAAAATATGGGTCAGCAAAGTCAGGATCTATTTCTATTGACCTGCTGCAATCTGAAATAGCCTGCTCATAATTGCCTTTGACATTATAAGACATGCATCGGCAATTATAAGCAGCCGCATAATTAGGGTCTATTTCTATGGCTTTGCTATAGTCTGATATTGCCAGATCATTATTCCTGACGCCATAAGCAATTCCTCTGTTGCAATAAGCAACCGCATAATTAGGCTTTATTTCTATCGCTCTTGTATAATCTGGTATAGCACTTTCAAAATCACCTTTATCAGCATAAGCCCCACCTCGTTGATAATATGCTTTAGCGTTATTGGGATTTTTTTCTATTTTTTTAGTCATCTTTTCTATTATCTTATCATATTTGCGCGAATCTATACGATTCAAGGCATTAATAAGGCCATCCATACGCTTATCTTCACTTTGAGCAAAAACATTACCTAAAGCACAAATTATCACCACCCAAACCAAAATTCCTATTTTAATTTTTTTTAACATCATGAGTCCTCCCATATTCTAAAAAAAGCTTGTATTACTTATCATTTTACCTATAATATCAGAAAATATAGTAAATGTCTTATAATAAATTAGATCCTTTTATTCTATGAAAAATATATATAACCTGACCATTTCTGAATTAAGAGCTTACCTTGCTGAATCTGGATTTAAGGCTTTCATAGCTAAACAAGTCTTTGACTGGGTTTACAAAAAAGGCATAGAGGATTTTTCTCTGATGAGTAATCTCTCTAAAGATACTCAAAACTTCTTAAAATCCAACCTTTCTTTTTCTAAATTAGTATTAGTAGATAAAGCTATATCTAAGGACGGGACAAAGAAATACTTATTTAGACTTTCTGATAAGGCTTTAATTGAAACTGTATTCATACCGCAAAAATCACGGGCAACCATTTGCCTGTCAACTCAAGTAGGTTGTAAATTTAAGTGCTCCTTCTGTGCCAGTGGTGCAGATGGACTTATGAGGAATTTAGAAATCTCTGAAATTATCGGCCAATATTTATATGTTTTAGATGATTTGGGTATCAAAATCACTAATATAGTTTTTATGGGCATTGGTGAGCCACTAGATAATTTTGATAACCTTATAAAATCAATTGATATCTTTAAAGATAAAACTGGAATAGGTTTAGGGAAAAGGAAGATATCTATTTCAACCTCTGGCCTAGCTCCTCAAATAGAGAAGTTAGCTAAGTTAAAATTAGGGGTAAAACTATCAGTTTCTCTCCACTCAGCCGATGATAGAGTTAGGAGTAAATTGATGCCAGTTAATAAAAAATGGCCCTTAAGAGAATTAAAGAAAGCACTTAATTTTTTTGTTGATTTAGAGGGTTACCCAATTAGTTTTGAATACCTAGTGCTTGCTGGTGTAAATATAAAAAAGGAAGATGCAGCAAAGTTAGCCAATTTTTTAAAGGGGCTGAAAGCCAAGGTCAATCTCATTCCCTATAATAGGTGTGTTAATAAGTCTTTTGCTTTAAGAGAAAAAGATTTGTTTGATTTTGAAAGAGAATTGGAGAGAAGAAAAGTCTTTTTTAGTCTTCGTAAATCCCGGGGTCAGGACATTGATGCTGCCTGTGGACAATTGCGGGCAGCTTTTGCCAGTAAGACCAGCAAATAAACCACTCCTTAATCTGCGAATAAGAAGAAAATTTGCTGACTCTTTTTAATAAAATCTTCTAATTTATCAATTGCTATTGTGTAGGGGATGCCTCTTTTGCGGGTATAGACAATTAAATACTCGCCCTTTCCTTCAATACAGATATTCTTTTCTTTTTTAAGAAAATTTACAACTTCCGGCTTAGTTAAAAGAGCATTAATTGCTGATCTATCCTTTGTATGGAAGAAGTAAGTTTTAAAAAAGTCAGGGTACTTATCTAATTTTACATCCCTATAGCCTAACTTACCACTAAGCGTATCGAGCATCTGTCGCGGTTTTAAGTAAAATTCCGGAAAATTAAGTTGAGAAGATTTAAAGCAGACTACCGTAGGTATATTAGCGCTCTTATCATGGATAGATGTCCTTATAGATAGGTCAAGAATAGAAGTTTGCCCTTGGTTGTCTTGGCTTTGGATGAGGTTGCACTCGCGGCTGTAATTTGGGTTAGCTCGCTTAAAAAGGCTAAGAGCAGAAAACTCTTTAAGTAAGTTGCCCTTACCCTTATCAGTAAACCTAGCCCCGAGCTTATTAGCTAAGCCTTTCATCTCTTTAGTTCTTTTAGCAGTAACTTTTGCCAGTAAGTAAAGAGGGAGAAAAAAAATAAAAAAAAGTACTGCCGCAAAAACTAATACTGGTTTTAAAATAGCTAAGATTGAATCCACGTCTTATCTTAACTCTTTTAATTTATCTCTGACAACATCTACGTGGCAGGTCTCTTTATTCTTACCTTTAACCCTCACCTTTACCTTACTCCATATTTGCGATATTTTCCCTTTAGGATTGATAAGAAAAGTTGAGCGTATCAGTCCCTCATACTCTTTGCCGTAATTTTTCTTCTTGCCCCAGGCACCATAAGCCTTAACAGTCTTTTTCTCAGGGTCGCTAAGTAAGTCGATATTTAACTTATACTTTAAAGTAAAGTTCTTGTGCGATGCTGTACTATCAGGGCTGATGCCAACGATTGAGGCACCATTTTTCTTATATTCGGCTAGAGAAGCTGTAAAATCACAAGCCTCAGTAGTACACCCGGGGGTATTATCTTTTGGATAGAAGTATAATACCAGCCACTTGCCGGAGTAGTCTTTTAAGGATAATTCTTTCTCATTTTGATTTTTTAATTTAAAATTAGGGGCTTTATCATTTATTTTAAGCATAGGTACACCTCTAGATTATTATTTAATAATTTTTTTTAAAGTTTGTATTTTAGTTTTTCTTAAGAGGTAGCACTCCGGCTAACTCTCCTACAACATTAACCAATTCTGCATTGCTGGGAACTACTATTTTAGTATTAGTTTTCAAAGAATTCTCAACTGTCTGAAGTTTTCTTAAGATTTGTGCATTTCCTACAAAGTACTTTTCAGCAGCTTCATTTACAAGTTGAATAGCCTCAGCCTCACCTTGAGCTTGTAGAATTCTAGCTTGTCTGACACCTTCAGCCTGTTTAATCGAAGCCCTCTTATCACCGTCAGCAACAGTCTCTTTGGCCGTAGCATAATCAACTGCAGAGATTTTCTCATTTTCTGCTTTTACTACCTTATTCATCGTATCTTGAACATCTTTGGGGGGATCGATCTCTTTTAATTCTGTACGGACAATTTCAATTCCCCAAGTGGTTGTTTCTTCTTTTAGAGTAGTATGTAATTCAGAATTAATCTTACCCCGCTCACTATTAGCTGATTTTAGGGTTAAGGTACCGATTATGTTTCTTAGAGTTGTTCTTGCTAAATTTACGATTTGATATTGGTAGTCATTTACATGATATTGAGAACTCTTAACACTCTCTTCATCGGACTTAACCTTAAAATAAACTTGAGCATCAACTCTAGCATTTAAATTATCGTTAGTTATTATTTCTTGTGGTTCAGCATCAACCATTTGCTCGGTGATATTTACCAGATACATCCTTTGAATTATAGGAATTATCCAGTGAAAACCTGCACTTGCAAAGCGGCTATATTTACCCAAGGTTTCAACTAATCCTTTGTGCGTAGGTCTGATGATTCGTATTCCCAGAAAAAATATTACGATTGCAGCAATAATAAGAAATCTACCCATTTTAGCCCTCCTTTTTTAGGCGTTAATATTATTTTACTCATCTTTTAATGCTTTAAATTGTTCTTGGATTTCCGGCTTACTAAAAATCAATGAATCAACATAAAACTTATGACACTTAAGTTTTTCGTTTTCTTCAACGACTACCAGGATTATTAAAGCGCCGGTCTTACTAAACTTGGCGGTATACCTAAGAGTTGTTACTGTTTTTTCTTTGACTACCTGTTCTAAGCTTTCTAATTTTTCAAATTTTCTTAGACTTCCTAAGACATCTTTTTCCAGATCAAAGAGTTTCTTCATGTCTTCATAGGACATTAGCTTTTTTGTTTCTTCAGACATTTTCTCGTAAAAAGAGGCATACTTATTACTTTTAAAATCATTTAGAAGATTTTTTGTAAATCGGTCGATATTATTTCTTGGAAAAGCACTGCTTACACCAAAAAGCATTATAAGAATTAACACTAGAGAGACTTTAGACTTCATATTTCTCCTCCTTTTTACTCGTTATTTAATAAGATTCTATCGACAAATTTTTTTAGCAGGATGTTTGATTCCGGTGTCTCAGATGACGACGATAGTACTTTTTCTAGGTGTTCGTCATTATCAGTATATTTTTCCTTATAAATTGTAAGACGCTCAATTAATATGGCCCGGTCTACTTCCGGATGAAATTGAAAAGCCCAGAAGGGCTTATCCTTGATTCTAAATGAGTGGTGACAAGAATCAGTATAGGCAAGGAGTTGGCACCCCGGAGGTGTGTTGACAGTTTTTTCCCGGTGAACCGAGATGGCGGCAAAGCCGTTAGGAGTATCACAAAAAAGAGGATCATCTTTTGCTTGGTTTGTAAGATAAATAGGGACTGAACCCATTTCAAAGTCTTTGCCGTCACGAATTACCTCTCCTCCTAAAGCAGTAACTACTAGTTGGAATCCAAAGCAAGAGGCAAAGACCGGGATTTCTTTTTCTATACAGTATAGCAAAATATCTTCGCCTGATTTTATAAAAGGGTATTTTTCCGGCTCCAGAACACTGGCTTCACTAGCTCCGCCGACAAAGAGTGAATCAAAACCACTAAGAACATCTGGAGAAAAGGAAGGCTTATCAAAGACATTTAAGATTTCAATTTGGTTCTTTGCCAGGCCGCTATACTCAGCAAAGCTTTTAAGTTCTTCCCTGCGAACTCTTTGATCATCTCTTACTTGTAAGAGTAAAATTTTAAGGTCGGATTTTTTTTTAGACATTTTAAGATTTAGCCCTTGTCTTGTCTTTTATTTGTAAATAATAAATTTATTAAACCAAAGGGAAACCAGTATATTGTGGCTGTAGTAAGAGATACTAAAGTTGTAAATTTAAAAATGAAAATAACTTTACTCATTATAATGCCTGATTTTAAAAAAGAAATACTTAAGACTACCAATAAAGTCAGAAATACAGGGGTTATTGCCCCTAGCCAACTTAAGAGTACTCTCTTAATTGTCTTACTTTGTTTTTCCAAGAGAAACAAGAAAAATGGCAAAATTACAATCAAGGTTAGAGAAAAAGTCGTATGGAATATTGCCTTAAAATTAGTATGTAAAGACTTGAGAAAAAAGTTTGAAGAAACTAGGAAGAGAATTAAATTGCCAAACAATAAATTAATAAATACACATATAGTTTTTTTCACTTTTCACCTCTTAAATATGGTACTAATTATTCCATAGACAGGGGGATTTGTCAAAAATTAAACTTCTTGCTGAATTTAGGGTTTAATCTATAATATCTGATAAGATATTTTAGGTTTTGCTTTAAGGCTCGAGATTTGTTACTCTAACTCATTGGTATTTAATGAGTTATATATTAGTTCAAAAATTAATTTAAGAAGATGTCTTACCTTAAACTCTATCAGGAAGGAAAACTCCAGGAAATAAGTCGTATTCTTTCTGAGAATATGAAAAATTGCACTCTTTGTCCACAAAATTGCCTAGTTGATAGGGTAGGTGATAACGTAGGTTTTTGTGGGGCTGATAGTAAATTAAGGGTGAGCCACCTTTTTCTTCATCAGAGAGAAGAGCCAGAGATTGTAGGTAAAAAGGGATCAGGTACAATTTTCTTTTCTTACTGCAATTTGGGGTGTGTTTATTGCCAGAATTATAATATTTCCAATATCGGCGATGGCCATGATATAACTGTTGAGGTCTTAGCTCATAACATGATTGATTTACAAGAGCAAGGCGCTGAGAATATTAATCTTGTAACCCCGACCCATTATACAGCTCAAATTATCGAAGCTTTAGTTATAGCTGTAAAGGAAGGTTTAAATATACCCTTAGTCTATAATTGTGGCGGATATGAGAGTCTTGAGATTATAAAATTACTCGCTGGCGTCTTTGATATTTATATGCCGGATATAAAGTATTCTGATGATGCAGTTGCCCAAGAGCTCTCTCATGTTTCTGATTACTGGAAAATTGTAAGGGAGTCTACCTTAGAGATGTATAGGCAGGTTGGCAACCTAATGGTTAAAGACGGCCTTGCCAATAGAGGTCTTTTAATCAGACATCTAGTCTTACCTAATAAATTGGCCGGGTCTTTTAAAGTTTTGGATTTCATAAAAAACGAAATATCCCCTGACTGCTATGTTAATATAATGAATCAATACTATCCTTGCCATAAGGCTTTCAGCAATGAGAAAATCTCTAGGAATATTACAATTAATGAATATAATGAAGTAATTGATTACGCAAAATCAATAGGCTTACACAGAGGTTTTGCTTAAAAACTAATCTATTATGAGAGAAGAAATTCCTTTAATCCAGGTTAACCGGCTTATGAATTGTGGAACTCTAGCCATAATTACTGCCAGTGATGGCTCTAGGTCAACTATTACACCTTGTGCCTGGAATATGCCGGCTTCTAAGGAGCCACCCTTACTATTTATTGCTCTATCAGCTAAGCATTTTTCTTTTAAAGCAATACAAAAGAGTAAGGAGTTTGTCGTAAATATTGCTCCCTGGAGTTTAATGGAAAAGATGCTTATCTGTGCAAAAGCCTCAGGCAGTGAGATGGATAAATTTAAAGAGTCGAAACTTACTGCTATAAAGTCTAAGACTTTAAAAGTAACGCCAAAGATTGACGAGTGTATTGGTAATTTAGAGTGTAAACTAGTTGATTCAAGAGAAATTGGCGATCACTTTATCTTAACCGGCCAAGTACTTTTTGGCGAAGCCGATAACAAATACTTTAAGGACGGAATTTGGGATACAAGCAAAACTGATCTAATTTTTCATTTGGGGGGAGAGTATTTTTTTAAATCATCACCATACTTTAAATTCGAAAGGTAAATCCAAATGAGAGAAGCAGTCCATAAATTACCCCAGGAATTTCTTCACCGGCTCAAGAAAATCTATCCTAAGACTTACCCTAAGATAGCTAATAGTTTTTTAATTAAAAAGAAGACAGCTTTCAGGATAAATTACCGAAAGACCGATTTACGAAGTTTAAGAAGGCAGATGTTGGATGAGAGAGTAAGAGCCAAGGAGTTAAGCTTTCCTCAAGGGGCTTTTTTGCTTAAAAATCAACTTCGGGATTTTCAAAGAACAAACATGTATAAAGATGGCCTGGTCTATGTTCAGAATATTTCAAGTATGCTTCCCGGCCTGGTTCTCAATCCCCAGAATGGAGATAAGATCCTTGATTTATGTGCTGCTCCCGGCGCAAAAACCACACACTTGGCCTCTTTAGCGCCTGAGTCAGAGATTATAGCTGTTGAAAAGATTCGCACCCGCTACTATAAGCTTTTAGCCAATTTAACTACCCAGTGCCCTGATTTTGTCAAAGTTTATCTCCTAGATGCTATCTGGGTCCGGAAGAAATTTCCCGAACAATTTGATAAGATTTTAGCTGACGTGCCTTGTTCAACCGAGGGACGTTTTTTAATTACCAACCCTAAGACTTTTAAATATTGGAAGACTAAGAAGATTAGAGAAATGCTCCATAAACAGAAAAAGTTACTTCATTCAGCTTTCTTTGCTTTAAAGGAAGGGGGCGAGATGGTCTACTCTACCTGTACCTTTTCACCTGAGGAAAATGAAATGGTAGTTGATTGGTTTATTAATAAGTTTAAAGGAAAAATGGAAATTTTGCCGATTAACCTTAAATTAAAGAATTTACGCCCAGGATTGGTATCCTGGAAAGGTAAGAAGTTTGACCCCAGCCTTTTGATGACTAGAAGAATTGTCCCCGATGATACTTTTGAAGGATTTTTTATAGCAAAACTAAAGAAAATTTCAATATAGTTAATATCAATAAAAAAAGGGTATACTTATTATAAGTATACCCTTTTTCTTATCTTATCTTTATTTAGATTAGAGAATAGATTTTAAATCTTTTGATGCTTTGAAAGCTACTTTCTTCTTAGCAGGAATCTGAATAGTTTCGCCAGTTTTTGGGTTTCTTCCCTGTCTTGCTTTTGTCTGTTTAACTTTGAATGTTCCAAAACCGGAAATAGCAACATCATCAGCTCTCTTAAGACTACCCTTAATAGAATCTAAAATAGTATCAACTATTTCTTGAGCTTGCTTTTTTGTCTCAGTCTTCTCGACGATCGTTTCAACTAGTTGTGCTTTATTCATGGAAACACCTCCTTGGTTTGAAAAAGTTAATATTTTCAACTACTTTCACTATTGTATATCTGCGAAGGTTCTTGTCAAGAAAATTAAATATAATTTTTTTATTGTAATATTTTGACTACTTTCTATAATTGAGCTTATGATCATTACTAAGAGGGAGTTTGAACAGATAAAAAAACATAAGCCTGGTGAGAGGTTTAATCTAAAACTCGATTTTGGACTCACTTTGGTAAGTGTTTTAAGAGGCGATAGCCAGGCTATTATAAATGATAATATCAGCCTTAAGCTAGATGAAAAGATAAAGGATAAATTTTGCTATATCCTTGATGATCAAGAGGTTAGAAAGATAGATTTCTTCTCAGATTCTACCAACCGCTACTATAAATTGACTCCAACCCCGGATTGGCCGACCTTTTCAATTAGTTCAGTACCCATGCATAAGTTATCTTCACCTAAAGCTGATACAGAGGCAAAAATAAGCTTAATTAAGCCTTTCGGAGTAGTCCTGGATACTTGTATGGGCCCGGGTTATACAGCTATCCTGGCTTCTAAAAAAGCAAAAAAAATTATTACTTTTGAAAAAGACCTTAATATTATTACCCTTGCCCAGGCCAATCCAATTTCAGCACCACTATTTAAAGCTGATAACATTGAGATTAGCTATGGCGATGTTTTCCAAGAGATAAAGGCCTTAAAAAGCAATTATTTTGACTGTATTATTCATGATCCACCTACTCTAAAAATGGCACCCTTGCTTTTTTCTAGTGATTTTTACCTCTCTTTAAAGAGGGTATTGAAAGACAGGGGGAGATTTTTCCATTACACACCTTTATATAAAATAAAACAAGGTTATGATTTTCCAGCTAAGGTAAAAGTGAAACTAAAAAAAGCAGGTTTTAAGAATATTGATTATTCTTCTCGAGCTGGAGGATTTTTATGCCAAAAATAGATTTTGAGAAAGAGAGAAAATCCTTAGACAGAGAGATAACTTATTTTCATTTTGGCCGGGCTCAAAGAAAGATAAATAAGTGCATTCATCTGGCCAGAAAGGATAAAGACAAATTTTTCTTATATTATTTTCAAGCCCAGGATCATATACTAAATGAGCGCTTTTCTAAGGGTCTAAAATATATTGAGAAGGCTCTTTTGTTGCGGGCAGATGATGGTTGTTCCTACAATGATAAAGCTCTTTGTTATGCTGAGCTGGGGCGCAATAAAGATGCTTTAAGTTATTTTAATAAAGGTTTACGTAAAGACCGTAATTGCGCCTGCCTATTTCATAATAAAGGCTGGCTGCTTAACCTTTTAGGAGAACACAAGAAGGCTATTGTTTGCTTTTATAAAGCTTTAGAGCTTAACGACAGATTGCCTGAGGCCCTCTATTCAGCTGCTGATAGCTATTTAAAGTTGGGCCAGAATAAAAAAGCAGCTTATTATTTTAACAAAGCCCTAAAACAAATTAAGGGCAAAAGCTCACTTGTAAGGAGAAATATCCTTAATCGCCTAAAAAGCCTTTAAAAATAGGGATTTTTTTGCTTAAAAAAGGGAAAATTTTCATAGCTTTTTAAGAGGGCAAATGGTATAATTTATCAGCTTAAAATCAAGGATTAAGGCTGATTTTAAGCGTAAATAGTTTGGTTGTAAAAGCTTGTATAAGTACTATATATGGAAATGGTTTTGAATAAAGACAAACAAGCAATTCGCAAAAAATTGCTAGAGCAGCTTTTAGCTTTGACTGAAAGCCAGATAAAAAGGAGGAGCAGTAATGTTGAAAAACATCTATCTAGATTACCTATATATAATAATGCAAAAACACTTATGGTCTACTACCCTTTAAAGGGTGAAGTAGATATTTTAGAGACGATTAGGAAGGAATTCCGCAGTAAGCGGTTTTGTTTTCCGGTAATGGATTTAAAGGCAAAAAATTTACGTATATTTGAAACAACTAAGCTTATTGATGATTTTGTTTGTGGGCCCTACTCAGTAATGGAGCCAGATATAAAAAAAGCTAGAGAAGTTAGTATTGAGGAAATAGATGTGGTAATTGTTCCTGGTTTGGGGTATGACCTCCAAAAAAACAGACTAGGAAGAGGTGCTGGGTTCTATGACCGCTTCTTACAGAGATTGACACCTTCTACAAAAAAAGTAGGCCTTGCCTTTGACTTCCAAATCCTAGATAGCCTTCCCATCGATCTCGCCTTCGACCAAAAGGTCGATTACATCGTTAGCGAAGATCGCATAATCTAATTTTCTAAGTTAAGTAATCTAAATTGTTTTTAAAAGAAGTTGAATTTTATTGTTCAAGTTCTACATTTTTAATTTTTTAACTATCTAAAGATTTTCTTAAGGAGGGTGCATGAATATAAATATTATCTATATAATCGGGGGGCTAGTCGTAGGCGCAGGTCTAAGCTGGTGGATAGGCAATAGCCTAGAAAAAAACAAATTAAAGAAATCTAAGGAAGATGCTGAGAAAATAGTTAAAGAGGCTAGTTTTAAAGCTGAGGAGATTTCCCGGAAAGCCGACTTAGATGCTAAAGAGCTTCTTTATAAATTAAGAGTCGATTTCGAAAAGCAGAATACTTCCAAAAAAGAAGAACTAAATCAACTTGAGAAACGCCTTACTCAAAGGGATGAAAACTTAGAAAAACGACTAGATTTTATTGAAGGCAAAGAAAAAGAATTGCGTAGCGTTGAAGGAGATTTAAAAAAGAGTTTTCAAGAGGTGGATAATAAAAACCAAAGCTTAGCTATGTTAATTGAGGAAGAGAAAGAAAAATTAAAGAAGATATCTTCTTTAACGCCCAATGAAGCTAAAGAACTACTTTTAAAGAGATATGAAGAAGAACTGCGGGGCGAAAAGGCACAAATGGTTCGACAGATGGATGATGAGATACAGGAAGAAGCAGAGACTAAGGCTAAAGATATGATTTCCCAGGCAATCCAAAGGTGTGCTGTAGAGCATACAACCGAGACTACAGTCAGTGTTATCCCTATTCCCAGTGATGAGATAAAGGGAAGAATCATTGGTAGAGAGGGCCGGAATATACGTATGTTTGAGATGGCTACCGGTGTTGATTTAATTATTGATGATACTCCTGAGGCAGTAAGTGTATCCGGGTTTGATCCTATACGCCGGGAAATAGCTAGGTTGTCGCTTGAGAAATTAGTTCATGACGGAAGGATACATCCGGCAAGAATTGAAGAGGTGGTTGAGAAGACAAAGCAGGAGTTTGATAAAAAACTTATGGAGGAAGGGAAATCTGCAGCTTATGAAGTTGGGATACATAATTTACACCCGGAGATAATTAAGCTCTTGGGTCGATTGAAGTATCGTACTAGCTTCGGGCAAAATGCACTTTTGCATGCCAAGGAAGTTGCCTTTGTTATGGGAAATTTTGCTTCCCAGCTGGATTTAGATGTTCGCTTGGCTAAAAGAGCAGGTTTCTTGCACGACATCGGCAAAGCTATTAACCACCAAGTTGAAGGAACCCATGCCCAAATCGGAGGAGATATACTCAGGCGTTACGAGGAGGATGAAGTAGTAATCAATGCTGCTGAAGCTCACCATGAAGAAATAGAGATGACATCAATTTATTCTTTACTTTCTTTGGTCTCTGATGCAATATCTGCTTCCCGGCCCGGAGCCAGGCGGGAGACGCTGGAAACATATATAAAGCGCTTAAGACAACTCGAGACGAGTGCTAACTCTTTTGATGGTGTTGACAAGAGTTTTGCTATCCAGGCTGGACGGGAAATTAGAGTTATTGTTCAACCTAAGAAAATTAAAGATGATGCAATTCATCTCCTTGCCCATGATATAAAGAAAAAACTGGAACAGGAGTTGAATTACCCGGGAAATATTAAGATTACGGTTATAAGAGAAACCAGGGCTGTTGACTATGCAAAGTAGGTTAAGTTAAAAAAGATTAGTAATGAAAGTATTGTTTATCGGTGATATTGTAGGTAAGCCTGCCAGGCTTTATTTAAAAGAGGTGATTCCTAAGATAAGAAAAGAACTTAGCTTGGATTTTGTCATTGGTAATGGAGAAAACGCCGCCGGAGGTTCAAGTATAACTTTTGATACATCCAAAGATCTTTTTGACTCTGGGATCAATGTTATAACTTCAGGGGACCATATTTTTAAAAAAAAAGAATCCCGGGAAGTTTTAGAATCAAAGGAAGTCCTAAGACCTTTAAACTATGGCGATCAAGCTCCCGGACGGGGCTATACCATAATAGAAGCCGGAGGTAAAAAGATAGCCGTAATAAATCTTCTTGGCAGAGTTTTTATGCAACCCATGGATTGTCCTTTTAATGCTATAAAGAAAGTCTTGGAAGATATACGAAAAACTACAAAAATAATTTTTGTAGATATGCATGCTGAAGCAACTTCAGAAAAATTAGCTATGGGTTATTTTTTAGCCGGAAAAGTAAGTGCGGTCGTGGGAACTCATACTCATATACCTACGGCTGATGAGCGAATTATAGATGAGTCGACTGCTTATATTACAGATT
>CAJXAF010000015.1 GCA_913050175.1 uncultured bacterium | reverse complement strand
TAGCTACGCCTTCAACCCGTTGTGAATCCAGGACTTGGCCGGTGGTCGAGTCAATTATCTGGACAATTACAGCAATATGAGCATTTGATTTATTACCGCCTAAGGTAACTCCGTGGATACTTAAACCTTGCGAGCCTCCGCTGGCTTGCTCTTCAAATTCAGTTATCTTTCCGGTAACCAGGATTTGAGCTGGTATGGCCTTTCCCTTCTTAGCAGTTAAAGATTTGGCCATCCTACCGCTACTAGCTAAATCCTGTTCAGTAAAAACTTTATCTAATTCTGTGCGGGATAAAACTGTAAACTGACCACTCTGCATTAAAGCATCGGTTAATTGAGCAGTGAAATCAGAGCCTAAACGGACGTAACCGGCAAAACCAGAAGAATTTTCAAAGTTAACAACAGCAATGGTTTTCTTCGGACCAGAGAGGTGCTTACTGTGGCCGTGATGGGAGTTAGAACCTTTCGGTTCTAGAGGTTCACCGCACTTAATACAAAACTTATGCTCATCCTTGTTATTAAATTTGCACTGCGGACACTGAGCTGCAAATATAAGTTGAGAACTAACAAAAAAAACAAGTAGAAAAATTGATAATACCCTAAAAACTCTCTTCATTTCCGGCCTCCTTTTTAAATTAACTGTATCAATTATTATAGGTTAATAAGCGAATATTAAAAGATTTTTTATTACCATTAAAATCTACTCTTTTACTGCCCCTAAAACAATTAAAGTAATATCATCAAACTGGGGTAAACCTTTTGAAAATTGGAATACATTATTTTTTAACTGCTCAACTATATCTTTTGAAGAATTACTCTTATCTTTAAGGAGTGCGTCCTTAACCCGCTGCTCACCAAATTCCTCACCATGTTTATCACGACACTCGGTTATCCCGTCAGTATAGAGGAGAAATTTATCGCCGACTTTTAAATCCTTCTCGAAGCCATCATAGGTTGTCATATCCATAATACCTAAAGGAAGGCCTGACTCAGGAAGAAAATCGTCTACTAAGTTGTTGTCGGCATCATAAAAAACTATCGGTGAGTGTCCGGCTGAAGCTGCCAGGAGTTTATGCTTTCCGATATCAACAATAATATATATAGCAGTAACAAACCTGCCATTTAAAACCTTAGCTAATTCTTGATTCATCTTATTGAGTACATCTGCAGGATCAGGATTATCTTTTGAGAAAATTCTAAAAAATGATATTGTCTGAGCCATGATCAAAGAAGCCGGAACCCCTTTGCCGGAAACGTCGCCGATAAAAACTCCCAGCCTATTTTCATCTAAGTAGATTACATCATAAAGGTCACCAGCAACAAACTTTGCCGGTTTCATAAAAGAAAAAATATCAATACCTTTAAACTCACTGATATCAGTCGGCAAAAAGCTCTGCTGAATTTGCTGGGCAATATCGAGTTCTTTTTCCATGAGTTGTTTTTTTCTGGCTTGCTCAAAAAATTTATACAAGGTTACTCCTACCCAGCTAACAAAAATAATAGACATTGGCAAGAATATATCTATCCAGATACCGGCTAAGATAAAAAGCCCTAAAGAAATTAAAAAATAAAGCAAAGAAAAGATAATATTTGCACCTAAAGCCTTAAACGGTCTAAACTTACAAGAAAATAAAAGGGTGATTATAAAGACGAGAATACTAATTAAGGCATTGATCAACCAACCAACATCATAAATAAATTTCTTTTCTAAGATGCTACTGCAAACGCTTGCCTGAAGGCCAACTAGAGGATATACACTCTCTAAGGGGTTGGCTCGTAAATCAGAAGTTCCAGCAGCAGTAAGGCCAATAAAACAAATCTTATCCTTAAAGATATTGAGATCTATGCTTGTAGATTTGCCTCTGGCTGAATCGCTATAACTCTTAAGTACTTGTAGGTAGGAGACATGCTTAAAGGATTTCTCCCAAGTATCAGGATAATTAACCATAAAGGAAGTTTTCTTAGAAGTGGGAATACTAAAGTTTTCATCAATTATTAATTTATTTTTTTTAACTGTGATCTTATCAAGGTCAATGCTCAAAATATCAGCGCTGACTTTAAAAGCTAAACTGGGGATAAACTTATCCTGGTAATCAATAAAAAGCGGTACTCGGCGGATTTTCCCATCGGAGTCAACAAAAGTATTGATATGGCCTGCACCTTTTAAATTATCTTTAAAGCTTGAGTGTATATCAGCAATTTTTTCCTTACTTTTTAAGAGTAGGGAATCTTTTGCCTCTAAATCGTCTAAGTAAAATACCAAGGGAAAATAAACATTCTTAGCCTCATATATACTCTGAATAAAGGGTTCATCATAAAGAGTGGGTTCACTAAAAATAATGTCAAAGACAATGGCTTTTGCTCCTAATTCACTTAAGACATCAACCAAACTACCATGATAATCACGGGGGAGAGGCCACTCATTCAAGCCTTTTAAGGTATCATCAGAGATTTCAACAAGCACTATATCTTTGCTGGCTTTAAGTGGTTTTAACTTAGAGCGGAGGCGAAAACGCATATCATAAAAGGGGAGCTCATAGCTCTCAAGTGATCGGGATAATGAAAAAAAGATTACAAGAGCAAGAAGCCCAGAAATCAGTAAAGCTAGGGTAGGAATTTTTTTAAAAAAGTTCATTTGATTTTAGAAAGTGGTTGGCTAAAAATTTAGAAGTTATAATGCCATCCGCAGGTAATTACACTTTCAGAATATTCTTCTAAAGACTCATTAGAACTATTTTCTCTATAGGTATATTGCAATGATACCGAAGTCTTCTTATCAAGCATTTTTTGAACACCTAAACTAGCTACATAAAGATTATCACTTTGCTCTTCGCTTCCCCCGGAAATAGTCCGGGAATCATACTCTTTTCTCCGGTAACTTAAATTAGTAGAAATTATAACATCTTTTAAGAATTTATGACTTAAGACTAGTGTTGGACTATAGGCAGTATAGTCATAGAAATCAACAAAGCGGGCATTGGAATCATTGCGGCTAAATTTTGTCCGTAATCTCATCATAGTTTTAGGAGTTAAGAGAGCGCTGAGGCTGTATTCAGCTGCTATTCTCCGGTCTAGGCGCTCTTTTTCCTGAAATGATCCCAGACTGTCACCTAAAGCACTGATATCTAAATAGTCTTTGGCTCCGTATTCAAATTGAATTTTTTGATAAATCCGGTTTGATGTTTTCTTACCAAAATAAACAAACCCTTTGTGGAGAATAAAATCACTATCACCGCGGGTATAGTTAACAAAACCGGCATCATAACCAAAACCAACCAGACAAAAAGGAAGCTGTTTTTGGACACCTAAACGAAAGTGATTTAAAAAGTTAGTTAAATCTGTAGTCTCATGGTAATTAGAAAAATCTATATCGTAATCAAAAGTAATGCGTAAAGTTTTATTAAGCAGCTTGGCAAAGTCAATTGAATAAACCACCTCTTCAAAGGAATCGCCTTTTCTCTCAGTAGCTAAGTTAGCATTGCTATCATAACCATAATAAATAGCAACTTTCTGGGACATCTTATAGCCCTCAGTACTCTTTTGTTTTTGCCGATCATCTAAAGATTGCTCTTCTTTTTCCTGTCTTATCTCAGGCGTAATCTGGGCAGTGATATTAATTGGAATTAAAAAACAAACCATAAAGATTAAAAGTAAAAATTTAATTTTCATTACCACCCCTTGGCTTAATAAATTAATAATTTAAAAACATTACCTCTTATATAGATAGCGCTATTCACCATAACCATCACCATTAGGTGGACTCCTCGGCTGGCTATCGCCGCTATCCTCACGACTTCTTCTAAATTCTTCAAAGTCTAAATCTTTAAAGTCATCGCGCTGTTCATCTCTTAGGTGGACTCCTCGGCTGGCTATCGCCGCTATCCTCACGACTTCTTCTAAATTCTTCAAAGTCTAAATCTTTAAAGTCATCGCGCTGTTCATCTCTTAGGTCACCGAAAGAGTCTCCAATATCATGACCGGAATCACCCAGTGGCCTACCGGAATCATTAGCCTCTGGCTTACTTTTTAATCTCTGTACATATTTTAGAAAATCATTCCAATCATCCCAATCACCACCAGTTAAATCAAAGAACTTGCTCAGTAATCCGGCTAAATCAACTCCGATTCCCAGACCTTGAGTTAAGTCTTGATTGCCGGTACCATTGCCCTGATCATCCTGGCCGCCGACATTAACTTTTCCTTGAAAACACTTTACCTTAGTACCATGTATGCCTGATTCAACTGAATCACCGGTACCACGCACCCCAATAATTGCTGTGGGAGTCCTTACTTGGAAGCCTTCTATCTTAGCTAAATCGTCAATTAAAGAAAAAACCCGGCCCCGGGGAAGGTAGACCTTGCCCGGCTTAAGGCCTTCTAAAGTTACATTGGAGTTTTCTTTTATAGTAAGAATATTCTTTAACTCCTCATCAAAAGTTATGGTGCACTCTGCCCAGTTACCAGTCTTAATTTGGTCTTGCTTGTTTAGATAGGTATTGACCTTTGCTTTCTCCCACCTGGTATTTAAGTCTTTTTTAATTTTAACAGTCCCCTTAAGATCAATTATTTTTGCTACCTGAGCGTACAGAGAAAAGCATAAAAACAATTGAAAAGATAAGAACAATAGAATACACTTCTTCATCATATCCTCCTCATTATATTAATCTTGGCCACCACTACCAGGCTTCTCTTTTTTCTTTCTCTTTCTTCGGAAAAACTCATCCCTAAAACTATCTCTTTGGGCATCTCTAAACCCGTCCAGCTCTCTATCTTGGGATTCGGAATCGAAACTTCTATCTTGGAAAAAACCTAAATCTTCATTACTATGGTCAAGGGGTGTATCAAAGCCTGGTTCTTGTGTATGATCAAAGGGTCTATAAGAACCTGGTCTTTGCGTAGGGTTAAGAGGGTTCTGGTTATCTGGTTCTAAGGTTGTGGTGCTTTTAGATGATTTTTCCTCGAGCTCTGAATCTATCTTAGCCTCTCTTAATGACTCCTTAAAACCACCCCATTCATTATAATCATCGTTAGTTAAATTAAAAGTTTCTTTAAAGTCTCCTCCTAATCCGACATCAAGCCCTGAACCGCCAAAAACATTTATCTCTCCGGTTGTCTTGCCGCCTGAGTCCAGTCCTTGAGCAAAGATAATCCCCTCAAAACACTTTATAATTGTTGAATCAATTAGGGCTTCGACCGAATCACCAGTTCCTCTTACCCCGGCAACTGCTGTAGGAGTCCTCACTTGGAAGCCTTCTATCTTAGCTAAATCTTCAACTAAAGAAAAAACCCGGCCCCGGGGAAGGTAGACTTTAGCTGGTTTTAAATCTTCAATAGTGATATGGGAATTCTCTTTTACAGTTAAGATATTTTTAAGTTCTTCATCAAAAGCAACCGTACACTCAGATGATTTTTTAGTTTTAATTTCAGCGCTTCTATCTAAATACATGTTAGGTTTTGCCTTTTGCCAATTGCTATCTGGTTTTTCTAAAACTTTGACATTGCCAGTAACATTTACAATCTTAGCTACTTGCCCAAAACAGCTGGGTGCAAAAACAAAAGTTAGAATTATGATAAGTAAAAATGAAGGTCTTACTTTTAAGTTATTCGGCAAATTTCTTTTTCCTAAACAATAACTTCCAAGGATTTCTCTTAATGTCATCACTAAACTCCTCCATATTCTTAGAGGTTGTTTCAAGGTTTTCAACAATCCGGGAAATCTCATCTTGATTACCTTCTACAGTATAATTAAGATTACTAGTTAATTTTTTAACTTCATCAGTAAGGCTATTGACGTTATTAACTAACTGACCGATATCCTCAGTAATAAGTGTGGCCTGATCCATTAAGACATCTAAATCCATATAGGGTTTACCGATCAAAGTAGTTTTAGGTTCTACGAAATTTGCGCCTTTGCTAGAACTGATTTGAATGAACTTCTCTCCCATTAGACCTAAAGTCTTAATTGAGGCTGTGGCTCCTTGACGAATTTTTGCAGACTTAGTTAGCCAGAGAGTTAAGATTATTTTTGTTTCCTCATCCTGGTAAGATATATTAATATCCTCAACCTTACCGACTTCCCGGCCATTAAGCATAACCGGGGCTTTTGTATCAATACCAGCTACTTCATCAAAAACTACATATATATTATAACCATCTTGATTAACGTTAACCTTACCGGTACTAAAAACCATGTAGATCAGCCCAAAAAGGCAGGCAATAAAAAATATTCCTACTTTAAATTCTTTACCATATTTCTTCATAGTAACTCCTTATAAGACATATTTATAATGTCTGATTAAGATGATTCTATCAAAAATTGCTTATTTTGAAAACCATATAAAAACATAGCCCAATCTAGAGATCCAGGGCTTCTTTTATCCCAATATCTTCCTTAAAAAGGTCTATCGGCCCGTTAGGCTTACCATTAATAAATTGCTGAACATAAGGATTAGTAGTATTTTTAATCTGGTCAGTCTCACCGGTAGCAATTACTTTTCCTTTATGGATCATGGCTACCCGATCAGCTATATTAAAAACACTTTGCATATCATGAGTGACCACAACTGAAGTAATAAGCAGTTTTGCGCTCAAATCTTTAATCAGTTTATCAATTACTCCTCCGACAACCGGATCAAGACCTGAAGTTGGCTCATCATAGAAGACAATTGCCGGATCCATAGCAATAGCTCTGGCCAGTCCTACACGTTTACGCATGCCGCCGGAGATCTGGGAAGGATAATAAGCCTCATAGCCCCTTAACCCCACCAGAGAAAGCTTCATCTTAACTATAATTCTTATTATATCTTCAGCAAGTTTTGTATGTTCTTTAAGGGGTAACGATACATTTTCCTCTACTGTTAGCGAATCGAGGAGAGCGGAGTATTGAAAAAGCATACCAAAAGACCTTCTCACCTCATCTAAGGCTTTATCAGAAATTTCGGTTATATCTTTTCCTTTAATAATAACGCTGCCTTCATCAGGCTGAATAACTCCGGTCATAAGTCGAAGCAGTGTACTTTTACCTGAACCGGAACAACCCATAATTACAAAAGTCTCAGAAGAGTAGATATCCAAACTAACATTATCAATAATTTTTCTCCCCTGAAAAGACTTACTTACATTCTTTACCGAGATAATTACTTCTTTTTCTTTATTGTTTTCACTCATTGTACTTACATTTCCGAAAAATAAAATATTGTCGTCAAAACACAATCAGCTAATATTATAAGGATAAAACTTATAACAACACTATTGGTTGTAGCTTTACCCACGCCTTCAGCCCCGCCTTTTGTATTAAGGCCTTCATAACAACCAATTAAAGCTATGATCATGGCAAAAACAAAAGATTTTACAACTCCGGTGTAGATATCCTTTAACTCTAAGTACTTAAAAGTAGTCTGTATATACAAATCTTTATTAATACCCAGGCTGCCGACACCAACTATAAGACCACCGATTATACCTGAGATATTACCTAAAACTGTAAGGCAAGGCTGCATAATAAAAAGAGCAAAAAACCTGGGTACAGCTAAAAATCTAACCGGATTAATAGCCATAAGCTCTAAGGCTTCAATCTGTTCACTGACCTTCATCGTGCCTAATTCAGCAGCGATTGCCGAACCTACTCTTCCGGCAATGACTAAGGCTGTTAGAACCGGTCCTAATTCCCGGCATAAAGATACTGCCACTAAAGAAGCCACATAGAGAGTTGCTCCCATGCGTTCAAGCTGATAAGCTGACTGCATAGCTAAAACAATACCTGTAAAAAATGTTACAAAAAAAACAATCAGGGCTGAGCGAAGCCCGACAAAAACCATCTGATAGAATATGTTTTCCCGCCTGGCAGTCTTACCTTTAAAAGGACCGATAAAAATCCAGTAGAGAATATCCATAAACAGGGCCAATACCCCAAGAACATATTGGTAAACAGAAATAATGAAGGCGCCGATCCTTGATATTGTATTCATTTACTTAAAATCCTTCTAAGGCAGTCTCCTGATCATCGTAAATCTCAAATAATTTATGCAGTTTTGTTACTTCAAAAACATTTTTTACTTTTTCCGACACAGAGTATATCCTTAACTTGCCATTAACTTTCTTTAGACGTTGAAATAGTTCAATTAAAGTAGCTAACCCGGATGAATCAATGTAGGGAACGTTAGAAAAATCAATAGCTACTTTTCTTGCATTATCGCGGATATAATCTTCAAAAGCTTTGCGTAAATCAGGAGATGTATTAAGATTGATTTCGCCATCAATCAAGCATACTGTACAATCACCTTTTTGCTCTCTAACGACTTTCATTACCCCCTCCTTAGAAAAATTATTTTATATACTTAACCATCCTTATCCGACTGCCATTATCTAAAAACTCCACTTCATCCATGAAATTTTTGATCAGATAAACCCCTCGTCCCGAGAGTTTTTCTAAGTTTTCATCTTCAGTTGGTAGAGCTAAATTTTGGTAGTCATAACCTTGGCCCTGGTCTTTAATCTCAAAGCAAATCTTATCTTGACTGGCTTCAATCTTAATAATTACCGGTTTGTTTTTATCTAACTTATTACCGTATTTAATAGCGTTGATTAAGGCCTCTTCAAAAGAAAGCTTGATATCAAAAAGAATATCTTTGTCTGAACAGAATTGCTCAAGCTTAGTGAGTATTTTCTGGGTTAATTGAGGAACTTCCGACAGTGTTATTTTTGGGCTGTACTCTAAAATCATACGTAGGTGTTATATTTTTCCAATTATTATATACTAAGCTTAAAGATGCTACAACACATTAATTTAAAGGTGATTTTTAAGTCAAATTTTAAGAAAATATACCGTCAACCTCTGCTTTGCAGAAATTACAATGGGAGTCTTTTATATTATTCTCAGTTATAGAAAAATAGTCGCGGCAGATAAGCCGCTTCTTACACTTATAACAAAAACTATCTGAACCATCGGTGGTATTGCCCAAATATACGTAGCGTAAGCCTGCCTTTTTGCCCAAATCAGATGCAAGCTCTAGAGTCTCCTTACTAGTTGGCTGATATTGATTAAATTCATAATCAGGGTGAAACCTACTTATGTGCCAAGGTATACCCTTGTCAACCCCCGCTATGAATGAGGCTATTTGAGCAAACTCTTGTTTTGAATCATTTTCTCCGGGAATAACTAAAGTTGTTACTTCAATCCAAATACCAAGACTCTTCATATATTTTATTGCCTCAAGTACTGGCTCAAGCTTTGCCTTGCAGTTCTTTAAGTAATAATTAGGATTAAAACTTTTTAAATCAATATTGGCTCCATCTAAAAAAGGCTTTATTGTGTCTATTGCTTCTTTTGTCATGTAACCATTAGTTACAAAAATATTATAAATATTTTGAGCCTTAGCTAGACGGGCTGTTTCGTAAGCATATTCAAAAAAAATAGTTGGTTCGGTATAAGTATAGGATATACTCTTTGAACCGGTTAATTTAGCTTGTCTTACGACCTCCTCAGGTAAGAGTTCTTTGCCATGATAATTTGAATTGCGTTTTGTTGTCTGTGAAATTTGCCAGTTCTGACAAAAACCACACTTAAAATTGCATCCCATAGTAGCAATTGAATATGAGCTTGTACCAGGTAAGAAGTGATAAAGTGGTTTTTTCTCGATCGGGTCAACATGAGCAGCCACACTCTCAGCAAAGACTAAAGTATTAAGAAGGCCTTGATTATTTTGACGTACACCGCAAATACCATATTGGGAGGGTTTTATCTTACAGTGGTGAGCGCAAAGATAACAATGCACCCGATTGTCAGATAATTTCTCATAAAGCATTGCTTCTTTTATCATAAGACTTAAGAAGTACCGTATTTTCTTGCTAAGAGGTACAAGACATCAGATAAGCGATTAAGGTATTTTAGAATTTGGGGATTTTTGACGATACTTTTGCCCATAGCAGTGACTACTCTTCTCTCGGCACGCCGGCAAACACAGCGGGAAATATCAAGAGCGCTGGAACAAAGGTTAGCACCGGGCAAAACAAAGCGTCTCTGAAGAGATGTCTTTTTTGATTCAAGTGTCTGAAGTTGTTTGTCCAGGGGAGTCAGGTTCTTTTGATTTAAGGTTTGCTTTAGTTTATGGTAATACTTTGGTTGGGTAGCTATCTGGGCACCAATAATAATTAAATCTCTTTGGATAGACTCAATAAAAGAAATTGTCTTCTTTTCTTTAATAAGACTCTTAGCCATACCGAGAAAAGAAGACAGCTCATCCAGACAGCCACAGATTTCTATATGCAAATCATCTTTAGAAACCCTTCCCCCAGCCAGCAAAGCGGTTTTTCCTTTGTCACCAGTTTTAGTAGATATGCTCATAATAATTTTAATTCCCTCTTTTTACTTTAAATGATTTTAAGCTGATAATACAAATTATACAACCTTAATTTAGAATTTAAGGTTTCATCAAACTTAAAGCTTCCTGACGAGTTTTTTGATTAGTTCTAAATACCCCTCTGACAACTGAAGTCGTAGTAAGTGTACCCGGCTTTTTCACTCCCCGCATAGACATACAAAGATGCTCAGCCTCAATAACTACCATCACTCCTTTAGGTTTTAATTTTTTCATTATAACTGAAGCAATTTCAGTAGTAAGCCTTTCCTGAACTTGCAGGCGCCTGGCTAAGATATCGACAACCCTGGCTATCTTGCTTAAACCGGTAATCCTCTTATCAGGAATATAGGCAATGTGAGCTCTGCCCAAAAAAGGAAGTAAGTGGTGCTCACAAAGCGAATACAAAGGGATACCCTTAAGTAGTATTATTTCATCATGTTTTTGCTCAAGAACAACTTCCAGCTCCGAGCTGGCATCTTTAAATTGCCCGGCTAAAATCTCTTCATACATTGCCGCAACCCGTTTAGGAGTTTTAGCAATATCTTTTACTTTTAAATTAGCTCCCACTGCCTCAAGAAGCATTTTTATAGCTTTTTCAATCTTAGGTTTATCCATATTCTCCTCCAGAATATTATTTACCGATACAGAATTGAGAAAAAATACTTTCCAGTACTTCTTCAGAAAAAACTTCCCCGGTTATCTTACCAATATTATTTAATGAGTTCTTTAAAATAAGATTTATAAAATCAAGCGTGTAACCTTTTTTAATCAGGTTACTTATCTCCTGGAAATCTTTAGATATGTCTTTTAAGATTTTCTCCTGGAGATGGCTTAAAAAAATTAAATCTTCCTCTTTGCCATTAACCCTATAAACGCTCTCACTAACTGCCCGCTCAAAGGCAGCTAAACCTATATTCTTTAAAGCGCTCATCTTAACTACTCTCGCCTTAAGTTTAGTAAGAATCCTTAGATCCAGTTTGCCGGGAAGATCGATTTTATTTATGACTAAAATCGTATTTTTCTTATTTACCTTATCCAGTAAGAATAAATCATCCTTGTTAGGCTTGCGGGAACCATCTAAAACCAAGATTACTAAATCAGCTTCTTTAAATATCTTTGAGGTTTTAGCAATCGCTTTCCTGGTAATTAAATCTTTAGGTTCAAGGATCCCGGCAGTATCATATATCCTTAAAGGTACACCTCGTATATTGATAATCTCCTCAACCACATCCCGGGTTGTACCGGCAATACGGCTGACGATTACTCTTTCTTCCTTAAGCAGGCGATTAAAGAGAGTCGACTTACCAACATTAGTTCTTCCGCAAATAACACACCTTAACCCCTGGCGGATAATCCTGGCCTCCTGGCTGCCGATTAAAACACTCTCTATTGTCCTAGAGATTTTATTAACCTTTTGACTTAAATCATCTAAAGATACCTCTATCTCCTCTTCGGGAAAATTTATTAGACTCTCGGTTTGTATGAATAAGTCTTTTATCTGATCTTTTAAAGTATAAATTTTCGATGAAGCCTGACCCTTTAACTGAGAAGCAGAAATATTCAAACTGCTATTGGTCTTAGCGTCAACGATTGAGGCAATGCTTTCTGCCTGGAGCAAATCTATCCTCCCGTTGATTAAAGCCCGGTAGCTAAACTCACCCGGCATAGCCAATCTTGCCCCTTGCTTTAATATTAATTCTAAGATTCTATTTATACTTACCTGACCCCCATGACATGAGATCTCAATAACATCTTCTTTTGTATAGGAGTTAGGACTCCGCATAATACTTACCAAAACCTCATCTATTAAAGTCTTGCTATTGCCTTTTTTCCTATCAACTATCCAGCCATAGTGAATAGTAAAAGTCTTTACTTTTTTGATATCTTTTTTCTTGGTCGGCTTAAAAATTTTAGAAACTATGTTAAGAGCTTTTTTACCGGAGATTTTAATTACCCCTAAAGCCGATTTACTGGTAAAAGTAGCAATGGCTGCTATGGTATCTTTAGAGTTGTAATCTTTTAAATTAATTTTGCGCATAATAGTGTATTGTATGTAAAATTATATAATTGTCTAGGCTTTAAACTCTTACCCCGGACTTAGTTTTTTCCATGTATATCCAAGCCTGGCTAACTAAAAATAAAGACCCGCTTATAAGTATTAATGACTCACTTTTATAAAGCGAAAGCGCCCTATCTATTGCCTCCTCGACACTAGGAGCAATAAAGGTTTTTCCTATATTAGTTGTTTCTTTTACTGCTCTCGGATCCCAGGAACGGGGATTTGAGAAAGGAGTAAGGATAAGGTATGAATATTTTAGTGTTTTAAGCATGGCCTCGGCATTTTTGTCTTTTGAGCAGGCAAAAATTAAAATAATTTCTTTGCCGGGAAAATAAATCTTAAGGTTGTTTTTTAGAGCCAGAAAAGAAGAAGCATTATGAGCAATATCTAAAACTACCAAAGGATCATCACTCTTAACTTGAAATCGGCCAAGGAGATCACAACTCTCTAATCCTTTCTTAAATGAATTTTTTACTTTGAGGAATTTTTTTTCTTTAAGCAAATTTATGGCTGTTATAGCACAAGCAGCGTTTTCAACTTGATAGGCACCTTTAAGTATAATTTTTAATTTTTCCATAAGGGTTTGCTTAAATTTATAATCAAATAAAGTTTGTTGAGCCTTAAACTTTATATTTTTAACTTTAAAATCACGGCCAAACATATGAAGACTTGCCTGTAGTTTCTCGGCCCGTTGTCTGATTACTTTTAAAGCACTTGGCTGCTGATGGCCTAAGACCAGCGGTACTTTTTCCTTAATAATGCCGGCTTTCTCATAGGCAATATCAGCTAAGTTAGCTCCTAGGTGATCAGTATGATCATAGCCAATATGGGTAATTATTGAGACCAGCGGCTTAATAACATTTGTAGCATCAAGTCTGCCTCCCAGACCAGTTTCTAAAACAACAAAATCAGTTTTCTTTTCTAAAAAATACTTAAAAGCGAGTGCCGTATAAACTTCAAAAAAACTAACTTCACCTAATTCTTCAGGCAGATTAAATTGATCCAGGTGAGGCTTAATTTTTGCAGTAATATCGCAAACTTCCTTTTTTGAAATGAGTAGATTTGTAACTTTTGACTTAAGGTTTTTAACTATTTGAATCCTTTCCCGAAAATCAAATAGGTGCGGGGATGTGTAAAGACCGACTTTAAAACCTAAAGAAGCCAAGATCCAGGCACAAAAGTAAGCTGTTGAGCCCTTACCCTTAGTTCCGGCAATATGGATCACCTTTAAATTTGAAGTGTCAATTTCTAAGTGCTTTAAGAGCAGGACCATCCGTTGGGATTTAAGAGATATCTTGTAGGGGTAAAAAGAAATCTTTTCGTAATTAATGAAAGAATCCAGGTATTCTGTAGTCTCTTGGTAATCTTTGATCATCTTATTAGGTTAATATTAAGTCAAGGTAGTTAGCTAAGAAGTGTCAATTCTTATCTCTAATTTTTAAACTTATTAAATTAGCTGAGAAGTAAATTAGTGGCGGAAATGACGCATATTAGTAAAGACCATGCTTATGCCTAATTTATTACAGGCTTTAATTACACTTTCATCCTTGAGGGATCCGCCGGGTTGGATTATAGCTTTAATACCTTTTTTATGAGCAATCTTTATGGAATCATCAACCGGGAAAAAACCGTCGGAGGCCATCACAGCTAATTTTGCAGACCCAGTAGCTTTGCTTAAGGCAATTTTTACAGAGCCAATCCTTGATGGCTGCCCTGAACCTATACCTAAAACCGTAGAGTTCTTGGCAATAACTATAGCGTTTGACTTAACTTTTTTTACTACTTTCCAGGCAAAAATTAAATCTTTTAACTCCCGAGGAGAGGGTTTTTTAGCAGTAACAACTTTTAAGCTATTTTTATCCAGAGTTGCTAAATCTTTACTCTGTATGAGATAACCAAAAAGAGTTGTCTTTACATCTTCCAAATCTGCTGGCTCATAAAAATTAGACTCTAAGACACGTAAGTTTTTCTTTGTTGAAAATATCTTAAGCGCCTCTTTAGAAAAGGAAGGAGCGATAACACACTCTTTAAATTCACTTTTAATAACTTGCCGGGCTGTTTCTTTATCAACCTTTCTATTTAAAGCAATTATGCCGCCAAAGCTTGAAATAGTATCTGTAAGATAGGCTTTTTTATAAGCTGCAGCTAATTTTTTATCCAAACCAACACCGCAGATAGAGGCATGCTTAACAATGGCTGCTGTTGGTTGGTTAAATTGTTTAACCATAGAAATCGCAGTATCTAAATCAAGGAGATTATTATAAGAAAGGTTTTTGCCCTGGAGTTGTTTAAAGTTTATAGTTGAGCCGCCGATGGCTTTATAGAGGGCTCCTTTTTGATGTGGATTTTCCCCATAGCGCAAAGGTTTTGTCTTTTCTAGATTCCAAGTTAAAATATCTTTGCCCCGAAAATAATTATAGATTGCGTTATCATATTCCTTGGTAAGGAAAAAAGCATCCTGGGCAAGAAATTTTAAAATATCGTAAGAAATAAAACCGCTATTTTTTTCAAGTTCTCCTAAGACAAGCTTATATTGAGAACTGGCGCTAAGGCAGGCGACATTTTTAAAGTTCTTAGCAGCAGCTCTAAGCATTGAGGGTCCGCCGATATCAATATATTCAATTATCTCATCCCAACCTAAATTCTCCTTTGTTTTTTCGATAAAAGGATAGAGGTTGACGACTACCATATCTATAGGCTGGATGTCTAAATTTCTTATTTCTTCAATGTGCAAAGGGTGCTTTTTATTAGCCAGAATACCGCCAAAAACCTTAGGATGAAGGGTTTTTACCCTGCCTGATAAGATTTCCGGAAAAGTAGTTATGGTCGAAACCTCTTTAACCTTAATATCGCCTTTACGCAATAAAGTTGCAGTTTTACCGGTAGAAATTATCTCAACCCCTAAAGCCGCCAGCTTCTTAGCAAACTCAAGAGTACCCTTTTTATCCCAAACACTAATTAACGCTCTTCTTATTTTTAACATCGCAATATTCCTTTAATTTAATTAATAACCAAACCTTTAAACATTAAACCTAATTTCAATGATATCATCCGGCTGCATTACATAGTCCCGATCAACAATTTTAACAAAACCCCGGGAACGAGCTTCAGCCATATTGAAAAAATTATCTAATTCTTTACAGTTTACTACTTCGCCCTTAATAAAGCCTCTTTTTAAATCGCTGTGAATTTTACCGGCTGCCTCTAAAATGTTATCGCCACTTTTGATATTCCAGGCTCTGACTTCTTTTTTACCGGCTGTAAAAAACAGTACAATTTCTGCCTTTAAAATCGCCTGCCTTATTAAATCGTTAATATCACCGGCAACAGACTTAGCCAGGCAAGGCTTATAACTTACCAACTGCAGGGTCTTTATAAAATCAGCTTCTTGACTACTAAAGTCAGCATCGTAAAGCAGTTTTTCAGATTCTAATAAGTTCTGACATTTAGTGAGAGCGGCTTTTTCCTCTTGACTCTCAGTCCGGGAGAGACGAACTTCAATTTTTTCCAGATCTATTACGACTAAGTCTAACTTTTTATCCTCCTGGTAACAAACAGCATCAGCTAACTCTATATCGCTGTCAGTAAATTCAACCGTATAGGGAGTTACCTTATCTGGCTTAAATTTCTCAACCAATTTGTCAAAATTCTCACACTTATACTTATATTTTCCCGGCTCAATACTTAAACCGCAATTATATATCTTCATTATATTTTAAAGAACTCCTGAGGAAGTCTATACGTGCTCTTCCTGCTTTGCTTTTTTAGCTTTATCGATTATCCCCTGAGCAATCCTCTGGGGTACAACTTCATAATTAGAAAAATGCATACTGTAAGTTCCTCTTCCTCCGGTTACTGAACGCAAATCTGAGGTATACTTAAACATCTCTGCTAAAGGAATGTTGGCTTTAACTACTTCGTTTTTACCTTTTACTTCCATACCTAAGACCCGGCCGCGTCTTGAATTTATATCACCGGTAATTTGCCCCATGAATTCTTCCGGCACTGATATCTCAACCGTCATAATCGGCTCAAGTAAAGCCCCGCCAACCTCTTCAAAAGCCGTTTTTAAAGCTCTTTGGGCTGCGATTTGAAAAGCCATGTCAGAGGAATCTACCGGGTGATATGAACCATCAAAGAGAGTAACTCTTAAATCAACAACCGGATACCCGGCTAAGTAGCCGGCTTTCATTGATTTGACAATACCTTTTTCTACTGAGGGAATGAAATTCCTTGGAATAGCGCCGCCTACTATTTTATTTACAAATTCAAAGTTCTTACCCCGCTCCAGCGGCTCAACTTTAAGAGAAACATCGCCATACTGCCCCTTACCTCCAGTCTGCTTTTTATACTTATGTGATACTTCAACTGCTTTAGCTAAAGTTTCCAAATAAGGGACCTTTGGTGTGCCTAACTCAACATCAGCGTGGTATTTTCTCTTCATCCTCTCAATAATAATATGAATGTGTAATTCACCCATGCCGGAGATAATCAGCTCTTTTGTTTGAGCATCTAAAGATGTCTGGCAAGTTGGATCCTCACTAGTCAAGCGAGCCAGGGCTGATGAAATCTTATCTTCATCCTGTCTGGTCTTAGGTTTAACTGAAGCTGAATAAGCCGGGGAAGGAAATTGGAAATTGGAAAATGTCACTTTTCTTGAAGATGCACAAAGGCTGTCTTGAGTTTGTGATTCCTTCAATTTAGCTATAGCCACAATATCGCCGGCACAAACAGAATCCTGGGCTATTTGTGTTTTACCTTGTAAAGTAAAAACCTGACCAAATTTTTCTTTTGACTCTTTATTCACGTTATAAAACTCACTATTTGAAGATAGCTTTCCGGAAAATATACGAAAAACAGTAAGTTGACCGACAAAAGGATCAATTATTGTCTTAAACACTTGAGCTGAAAAAGGATCGCTAACTCGAGCGGCAATCTCAACTTCCTCATCTTTAGCATCTTTAGCCTTACGGATTATACCTTCAGCAACTGAAGGCATATCTTCGATTAAGATATCCAATAATAATTCAGTGCCAATTTCTTTTAAAGCCACCCCGCCGATTACCGGGAAAAACTGAGCGTTTAAAATTGCTTTTTTTAAGGCTGTATTGACTTCGGTCTCATCAAGGGAGCCGGTTTCTAAGTACTTCTCACATAGAACATCATCGCTCTCAGCAACGGTTTCAACTATCTTATTGTAAGCATCGGCATTTTTGTCTTTAGCTTTAAATATACTACTCACTTGAGTGCCTTCGACAATAGCTAAAGAAGTAGCCTTTTTAGTTAAACTTTTTCTAATATCTTCTAAGGTGCTTTTATAGTCGGTATTTTCTTTATCTAACTTATTAATAAAAAATAAACAAGGCAGGTTCTCTCTTTGTAATATGTCCCAGGCTTTTTCAGTACCAACACCAACGCCTTCAACAGCATCAACAACAATCACTGCAAAATCAGCAGCCCGGGCAGCCATAATAAGCTCTCCGACAAAATCTAAATAACCAGGAGTGTCAATGAACTGTAAAGCATTACCTTTATAATTTGCCCCTAAGACTGACAAATTTATTGAACTCTCGCGTTCCTTCTCATCATCTTCATAATCACTAGTCGTTGTTCCGCTAGATACATTTCCTAAGCGTTTGATAGAACCGGATTTAAATAGAATAGCTTCAGTTAACGAGGTTTTCCCTGATTGAGCATGCCCACACAAAAGAAAAGTCCTCTTCTTAGTTACATCGCTACTCATATTAATCCTCCTTTAATCAATACGCCTATTACGGTAATAAATCTTATCTAGGTCTGACTAAAAAACCATCGGTTTTATTAGGATTTTCTAAGTTTTAATGAGAATGTTTATTATATTAGAAATAAGAGGCTTAGTCAACGAAAGAAGCCATTTTTTAATTTTTTCATAAGTGATTGATATAGATAGCTTTAGGACTAAAAACCATGGAACAAACCCCGGACCGGCAGAGCTAAAAAGGGGTATTTTGGCAAAGTTTTAAGGGCAAATTAGTAGATAAACATAGCGTCACCAAAGCTAAAAAAGCGCATTTTTTTGCTCTGGGCAAAATCATAGCTTTTTTTAGTGAGATCCAGACCTAAAAACGAGGCTATAAGAATAAGGTTAGTAGAACAGGGGGTATGAAAATTAGTAATTACTGCATCAATGATCTTAAATTTATATCCGGGGACAATGTATAAGTTTGTCTGGCCGGAAAATTCTCTAACTCTTTGTATTCCTTGACTATCAACAGCGGCCACACTCTCTAAAGTTCTAATCGCCGTCGTACCCACCGCAACAATTCTTCTTTTTTCTTGCTTAGCTTGATTAATAATTTTAGCAACATCACTTGATAGTTCAATCCACTCTGCTTCTATATCATGATCACGAATATCTTCAGTCTTTACCGGTCTAAATGTTGCCAGGCTGCAATGAAGAGTAAGGTAGACTATAGATACACCTTTGGCTTTGATTTTGGCAATTAACTCCTGGCTAAAGTGTAATCCGGCTGTGGGGGCAGCAACCGCACCTTTATTCTTAGCATAGACAGTCTGATAATCGCTTTCAGAACTAACTTCTTTCTTAATATAAGGTGGCAGAGGCACTTTACCAACCTTAGCTAAAAGATCATCAATCTCTTTAGGTTCAAATTCAATTATCCTTGCTCCTGAGGCGTCTTTGTCTTTAATAGTTCCTTTTAATAAACCGTCTTTAAAAGATATCTTAGTATTAATACGGGCCCGCTTACCTGGTTTAACCAAGGTTTGCCAGAGACCTTTTTCTCTTTCCTTTAATAATAAGATCTCGATTTTAGAACCCTTCTCAGTTTTGCCAATAAGCCTGGCTCTTATAACGCGAGTATTATTTAAAACCAAAACATCGCCTTTTTTAAGTAAATTAAGGGTGTTTTTAAAGATATCGTCTCCTAATACGCCTTTTTTGCGGTCAACTAAGAGGATACGGGAATTATCCCGAGGAGAAGCCGGCTCCTGGGCAATAAAACTGCTGGGGATCTGGTAGTCATAATTTGTGCGGCTGTATATATTGGTTTTCATAGGCGTGCATTCTACCAAATAATTATAAAGGGGTAAAGAATAAGAAAACCGAATTAAAACAGTAGCTGCCAACCAATTGTTAATCTATAATCTAATTCAAGTTGAGGACCATCAAGATATTGGTATATTGGAAAACCGAATTCAACGGCTAGCTTGTTACCCTCTAATTTCCCTTCTGCTGCAGTTAGGTCAATGCCAAATAGTAAATCTAACCTTTCACCTCCACGCAAATCAGTACGGCTAGTTGGAACCATCATTGGGTTCAATTCAGGGTCAGCACCATGAATATCGCCCCATTTCTTAGCATCTAATCTTAACGATAGGCTTGCGTAGTTTGTGAGTTTGCGAGCTCCCCATATGATAAGATTGCCTTCGTTTCCTAGTCGGTAATCATTGTCATTTTTATCAAAGCGGACGCTAGCCTTTAGTTGACCTCCCCATGACCAATTGCCTTGTTGATCGGTGTAAGTTATGCCAGGTAAGAAGTCATGTGTACCTGAGCCTAACTGCATCGGATAAGGTAATTTTTGATTTGCTCCAACTGGCGTAGTGTCTCGTTTGTCAATCGATCCTGTAGGGAAACTGATACCGGCATTAAGCAGTAATATTCTATTGCCCTGCTGATGTAGTGTGTAGATTCCCGAGAGTTTGATATCGCTAATGCCTTCGGATGTCGTAGTAAATCTTACACCCATGCGATTAAGGTGATCCATTGATATCGAACTATAAGGTAACATTCCCATAAGCGTAAGCTTATCATTTATTCCATACATGAGGCCAAACATATGCATCTGCATAATCATCTTTGTCGGTGATACCATGAAATTATTCAGCACTTGGGCAGAGCTGATAGAATTATTACCATCTCGATTACCTCTCATACTCATGGTACTGTAACTGTAGGAAAACATCCACTCACCTTTTTTATGAGGGTGCCCACCCATCACACCAACTGGGCCATAGATATGTTTAGCGTGGCTATGGTGTTCACGGTCTAAGTGGTCTTGTGCTAATACTAATGATGATACAAAAACCATACAAAATACCAATAATGTTTTTATAATATTTTTCATTTTTCCCTTTTCCGAATCCCTCTCAGTTTTGCCAATAAGTCGGGCTCTTATAACGCGAGTGTTATTTAAAACCAAAACATCGCCTTTTTTGCGGTCAACTAAGAGGATACGGGAATTATCCCGGGGAGAAGCCGACTCCTGGGCAATAAAACTGCTGGGGATCTGATAATCATAATTCCTGCGACTGTATATATCGGTTTTCATAGGCGTGCATTCTACCAAATAATCATAAAGGGGTAAAGACCAAGAAAACCGGACTTAGGGGTTAGATCTCATCTCTTGACAAGCATCAATTCTTAATGATATCATACTTTATGATTTTGACTAAAACGCTAATTTCCAATAAAGCGACCAATTTTATGCTATCAAAAAAATATTATCTATTCGCAATTATTTTTTTCATCACACCACTTTTAACTTCTCAAAGCCAATCCAAGCCAAGCGACTTTAAAACATTCATTTCTGAATCCAATAACATGAGCATATCATATCCTGATAGCTGGTATGTTAAGGAATATTTTCGTAGCTGGGGACTCTATGTTATGCTTTTTTCACAGGAAGAAGTAAGAAATTCAGGTGATACTTATAAGGTAGGAGTATCCTTTGTCAAACGACCGCTTATATCATCAGAAGCTCCTTTAGGCGTTACAATTGATGAAAATAACCCGGATATAACCTGTGAGAATATTCACCAGTCTGTAGTTGAGACCTGGCCATATGACGATATTGTTCTTCTTAGTAAGAAAAAAATAACAATCGACGAAGTTCCGGCTACGCTTAATATTTTTAGTGTAAAGGGTTCAGCCTATATGCACCAATTCTACAAAAGGATACTCTATTCTGGGTTTTTCATAAAAGATGATATGCTGTTTTCAATTATGTGCGAAGCTCCTTTTGATCAGCGAAAAATATATGAACCAATTTTTAATACCATAATAAATAATGCAAGATTATCTAATGATAGTCTGCAGGAAAAAGAAAAAGACACCGCCTCCCCTTAATTTCCACAGAAAGGCTTATTTTTTTAGTTAAATGTATATTTTCGGATAGTCTATTTTATAGGTAAGTCTCTTTAGCTCTGTGCAGCTTCTAAAATTGCTTCAATAACTTCTTCTATCATTTTCATGCGCTCAATGTCGCCCTGTTTTTCGTATAGCCCTTTTGCTTTAAGTAGGTATTGTTTTGCCTCTTGATATTGCCCCGATTCATAATAAACGTAACCGATGCTGCCACAAGAATCAGCGTCCTCGGGATTTAACTCGAGAGCACTTTTCCAATTAGCTATGGCCTTTCGTTCATTTCCCATTTCAATATACACACTGGCAAGCCATTGGTAAAAACGATTATCTTTAGGGTCTTTCTCTATGGCCTTCTCACCATAGGTTGCTGACTTTTGGAATTCTCCTAAATCAAAGTATATAACGCTAAGTGCGTGGTAGGCCGAGGCATGATCAGGGTCTATCGCAATAGCTTTCTCACTATAGGTGATTGCTTCTTGAATATTACCTGCAAAAAAGGCATCATTGGCCTTGTTGAAATATTCCTCTGCTTGTAGTGTAATAGGTTCGCTGAATGTGATTGATTGTGAAAGTATGAGTATAATTAGGCAGAAGAATGGTATCGAGACATTTCTTTTTTTGTTTTTTATATTCATATATTACACTATTTTTTTAATTATATCATGGTATTTATAATATTAGAACTATTATAAATCGTAATAAGGAAAAGAGGTTTTTTAAGAAAATAGGACCCCACGATTGGCTTTTGCCATTAAAAGGGTAAGAACCAGATAGTCTTAGCCTGACCAAGAATTAACCTCATGTAAGCGTTTTCTAGGAAAATACTTTTTTTAATAGATGCCTTGAAAATAGCTGGCGAATTATGGTATATTCTAGTGAGTATGAAAAGGTGAATATTTTAGCAAACCTCGGGTAACCGGGGGGCGCAAAACTACGGGTCCTTTGAAAAAAGGAAGTTAGGATAGCCGGGTTGTCTTTAAAAGACAACCCTTTTTTATTTTGACAATCAGGTCTTTAGCTGCTTAAACGTTGCCTTCCCAAGCCTCAAAGTAGCTAAGGAGAATTAGACAAAAGGCAAACTCTGGGTAACCGGGGGGCGCAAAACTACGGGTCCAGTAATGGGCAGCCGAGTTACTCTAAATTTTTATAAGTATATACTCCTTAAAAAGGAGTAA
>CAJXAF010000014.1 GCA_913050175.1 uncultured bacterium | reverse complement strand
CCTAGGGGTGAGGCTACTGCCATAAGAGGAGAGTGGAAAAAGGTTCCGGTAAAAGATCTTTTTAATACTTTATTTGAACACTTTAAAGATTTACCAATTATTGCCGAGGATTTAGGGATAATCACCGATGATGTTAGGCAGGAATTAGCAAGATTGGGGTTTCCGGGGATGAAGGTATTGATGTTTGCTTTTGGTGAAGAAAATCCCATGCACCCTTATCTACCCCATACCTACCAGGAAAATTGTCTTGTCTATACCGGAACTCATGATAATAATACTTTCTTAGGCTGGTTTGCTAATGATGCCCGAGAAGATGAGAAGAAAAGGCTTATTCGCTATATTGGACATACTACTGAGCAGTCGAATCTTCATTGGGAGATGATTCGTATAGCTATGGATTCAAAGGCTTTTATGTCAATCTTTCCTTTACAGGATATACTTGGGCTTGGTGCTCGAGCCAGAATGAATGTGCCTTCAAAACCAAAAGGTAACTGGGCTTGGAGGTTTACTAAAGATGAGTTGACACCAGAGGTTAGAGTTAAATTAAGAGACTTGACTGAAAAATATAAAAGGAGTTAAACTAGAGGTAAGACTATGATTTATTGGGCCCCCTTCCTACATTTTTACCAGCCATCTTTTCAATTCCATTCGGTTTTAGCAAAAATATCTAATGAAGCATACCGGCCTTTAATTGAGATGTATTCCAATTATCCTAAAGCAAAAGTTACTGTAAATATGAATGCGGTTTTAACTGAGATGTTAAGTAAACATAATTCTTTGGATATTATTGAGAACTTAAAAAAGCTTGCATTAAAAGATCAGTTGGAATTCGTAGATTCAGCTAAATTTCATCCGATATTACCTTTAATAACTCAAAAGGAAGCTATACGTCAAATTCAACTTAACCAGGAGACCAATAAAAGATTCTTTGCCGATAGTTATAAACCCCGCGGTTTTTTTCCTCCCGAGATGTGTTATTCGCAAAGAGTAGGCAGTACTTTAAGCTCTCTGGGTTATGAGTGGGTTCTAATAAGTGGCATAGCTCATACCAATAAGTGGCCGCTTGATTTTATATCACTTCTTTCCCTGAACCCAGCTCCACTAAAAGTTTTTTATCGCGATGATTTAATCAGCAATAAAATTAGTTTTAAGAATTCAAATCATATTGATTTCATAAAGGAGCTGATAGCTTTAAGCAGAGGCAAAAAAGATATCTATATTGTTACGGCTATGGATGCTGAAACTTTTGGACATCATATTAAAGATTGGCAAAATATATTCTTAGCAAAAACTTATGAGTTGATTGCCGGCATTCAAAAATTTCAACAGGCTGATGAAAAATGGAAAAATGAATTTAGGGAGAGCCATAAAGAGTTATTCCTAGACTCTAAAGACATTCCCAACATAGAATCAGTATCTATTAGTGAGTTGCTCGATAAGTTCCCTCTAGAGGAATCAAAGCATCCTAGGAAGTCATCTTGGAGCACAAGCCGCCAAGACCTTTCTCAAAAGAATCACTACCCTCTTTGGTATCATAAAGATAATAAAATTCATCAGTTGCAGTGGGAGCATCTAGCTCTTACTGCTCAGATAGTTAACCGGGCTCAAAAAATAAAAGAACAAAACCAAGAGACCAAAGGTTTTGCCGGAATTTCCCGAATACTCTTGGATAAGGCTGTAGTTAGTTGTCAATTTTGGTGGGCAAATAAAGAGAAAAAACTCTGGAGCCCCAACCTTATAAATAAAGGATTAAATTTACAGGAGGAGACGGCCTTAAATGCCTATATGGCTATAAGCAACTCCCGGATGAATTCTAATTCAAAAAAAGAATTTCATTGTAAGCTCCTAGCTTGTAGAAACATTGCTAATAGAATTAGAGACTTGTTATTATCAGCATAATTGTTTAAATTTATGGGGAAGTCTAAAAAATACAATAAAACAAAGACTACAAAGAAGATTCATTCTGAGTTTGAAGAATCTGCCATCAGGGATTTTTATAAGAAAATACTCCTTATCCAGGAAAATGAAAGAAGAAGAATCTCCCGGGATTTACACGATGAAACCGGGCAGATGGTCATTGCTTTGGGAGCTGCTCTTAATATAATTGAAAGAGAGTTGAAGAAAGAAAATATAAAAAAAGCTATGAAGGTAATCAATGAAAACCGGGAATTGATCCAGAATATTGCCAAGAAGATGAAGACTATGGCTTTTAATTTAAGGCCGCCGGCTTTAGATATCTTAGGCTTATCAGCGGTCTTGCGGGAATTTTTCTCTCAATGCACAAAATCTAATCCCATAAAGATTGAATTTAAAGAGAGTATCAAGGATATTAATCTAAATGAGAATTTAGAGATTACTCTCTACAGAATCATTCAGGAAGCTGTAACCAATATTTTAAAACATGCAAAAGCTTCCTCAGTTAGGGTTGATTTAACCCATGATAAATCCCAAGTCTCTTTACTTATTAAAGATGACGGAAGAGGTTTCAATATAGACGAGTACAATGATCAGGCAGACATTAGAAAAATGGGTTTACGAGGCATAAAGGAAAGGGTGGTCATTATCGGAGGAGAATTTTCTATTGAATCATCTTTGAATAAGGGGACTACTTTAAAAATAAGTTTTTCTCTGGATAAGGCCAGCAAGCAGGATTCCGTAGATTTTGATTTAGGTACAGGTATTTAAAAGATTTAGGAGACAATAGTGGCTATTGAAGTAATGTTGGTTGATGATCACTCTATCGTAAGACAAGGCATTAAGTCGCTTATATCCCAGGATCAAGGAATCAAAGTGGTTGCTGAGGCCTCAGATGGCAAAGAAGCCCTTGATTTGGTCAAAACTAAACAGCCCGATGTTATTGTTATGGACATTACTCTACCTGTTTTAAATGGTATTGATGCCAGTATAGCAATTAAAAAACGCGATAAAAATGTAAAAATACTAATTTTGAGCATGCACGAGAACCGTGTTTTTATTGAAAAAGCCTTAGATTGCGGTATCAAAGGTTATCTTTTAAAAGAATCAGCAGCCGATGAGATCATAAAAGCCATAAAAGAGGTCTATGCCGGACGCTACTATCTAAGTTCAAAGATATCATCTTTAGTTATCCAGGATTACGTAGAAAATAAGAAGAGTAAGGCAAAATTAAGCCCGAAAACAACCCTTACATCTAGGGAGAGGAGTGTTCTCCAGTTGGTTGCTGAAGGTTTAAGCAATAAGGAGATAGCTAAAAAATTAAATCTTGCCTTAAAAACAGTGCTTGTGCATAGAAATAATATTATGCGTAAGCTCAATACTCATAACCAGGCCCAATTGATTCGTTTTGCCTTAAAAGAGGGCATTATCAGCTTATAAAACCTCATATTTACAGCTTCAAGATGGTGCTTCAATCAAACTTCCTACCTATATATAGTATAAGTAGAAAAACCTCCTAAACTAAGTACTTTTACTTATTTACATCTCGCAGTAAATATATTATATTTGTTAGAGCTTATTATGGTGGGTTTTAACTTGTGCAGAGAAAAAGGAGGTGTGGCTATGAGGAGGAAACAGACAAAAACAAAACCAGGTACTGTTTCTAGTAAGAGAAGTGTCGTAAGAGCAAAAAAAGTTAAGTTTTGCTTTGATGCTCCTGAGGCTAATAGTGTTACTTTAGCCGGAAATTTTACTAATTGGGAGGAGAAACCATTACTCTTAAAAAAAACCCGTAAGAAAGTCTGGGAAAAAGATGTAAATCTTAAACCCGGTAAGTATGAATACAAGTTTATTGTAGATGGGAATTGGGTTAATGATCCCAACAACAGTAATAAGAATTGGAATTCCTTTGGAACTGAGAATTCAATAGTTGAAATTTAAGAATACCTAAAACTCTAATTTATGCGAATTGCACTTTTTGCCTGGGAGTCAATGCACTCTATCAGTGTTGGTGGAGTTGCTGTGCATGTTACTGAATTGGCCTGCGCCTTAGAACGTAAGCACCATGAAGTTCATGTATTTACCCGCCTGGCTAATTCTAACCAATCTTGGTATGAGGTTGTGCACGGAGTTCATTATCATCGCTGTCCCTTTAATTCCAGCCAAAATTTTATTGAAGAAATTAATAATATGTGCCGCTCTTTTGTAGAGTGCTTCTTACAAACCGAAGATCACATCGGAGCTTTTGATGTTATTCATGCCCACGATTGGCTGGCTTCTAATGCTCTTGTTTGGATAAAAGGAGCCCGTAATCATAAGGCAATCCTTACAATTCATTCTACAGAATACGGAAGGTGCGGCAACAGCTTCTTTGACGGAAATTCAGCTATTATCAGAGATCATGAGCGTCATGGAACATATTGTGCTGATAAGGTAATTGCAGTATCAAAGAGTTTGAAAAACGAGATTGCCTGGATGTATAACCTTCCTGACTCCAAGGTGTCAGTAATTTACAATGGCATTAATTATCATCATTATGATGGCTGGATTGATCCGGCAGCCGTAAGAAAGTTTTATGGAGTAGCGCCTATGGATTCTTTAGTCTTGTTTGTGGGGAGAATGGTTTATCAGAAAGGACCTGACCTTTTAGTTGAGGCTATTCCCCATGTTTTAAAACACCACCACAATACAAAACTTATCTTTGTCGGTGACGGTGAAATGCGTTGGGGCGTTGAGCAGAGGGCTCAAGATTTAGGTGTAGGACAGGTTACTAATTTCTTAGGTTATCATAATGGCTGGCGCTTAATTGATTTATATAAGGCTTGTGATCTTGTCTGTGTGCCAAGTAGAAACGAGCCTTTTGGTATTGTTATTTTGGAATCCTGGAGTGCCGGCAAACCTGTCGTTGCCTCTTCTAATGGCGGGCCGGGGGAAATTATCTGGCACGATGTAAATGGCTTAAAAATTTATCCTAACCCTGATTCAGTGGCCTGGGGCATTTCAAAAGCTTTTTCTGACTTTGAACATAGCCGCTGGATGGGCAAAAACGGCAGGATTGCAGTTGAGACTGCTTTTTCCTGGGATATTATAGCTGATATGTCTCTTTGTACTTATTGCAGTTAAATTAATTTATAATATGGCTAGTTTACCTAAAAAACGAAAAATTATTAAAAGAATCTATGAGAAGGGTAGAGAAACTATACTCTCAACAGTTAATAAAAAAACTCCTGTATTAAAACAAACTTTAAGCATAAAAGATAAGAATCTTAAAAAAACCAAGATTAAAGAACCTCTTAAGTTGGAGAAAAAAAGATTTATTTTAAGTGAGGGCAACCACAATCTTAATAAGACAGAAGCTAATAGATTGGTCGTAAGAAGAAATTTTATTGAGGATTATGATTTACCGGGAAACTATGACTCTACCCGCCTGGTTCTCTTGGTAAAAGATCCTTTTTGGCTCTACGCTTACTGGGAAATAACCAGCCAGTCTTTAGATTCTTTAAAATCTACTCTCGGCCAGGAAGATTTTAACCAATCTAAATTCATACTGCGTATGTACGATGTAAGCTTAAAGGACTTTAATGGCAAAAACGCTAACCAATCATTTGATATTGAAGTTGGTCCAGATGCAAGCTCCTGGTATATTAATCTCTACAATGACGGAGCATCTTATTTGGCTGAAATAGGGTTAAGAACTCCTGATAACAGATTTTTTTCTTTATCCCGTTCTAATTGTGTGCATACTCCCAGAATCCGTTACTCTTGCCGGAATGAAGAGATCTGGATGAATGTAGCTGATAACCAGGATGTATCAATTTACGCAGTTGCCAGAAGAAAGGGGAAATTTAAAAGTAAATCTGTCTCTACTCATAAGGATAAGTTTTTTTATCTTACTGATAGCGACATAAGAGCTTATTACAGTCGGATCAATCCAGCCCTCCGTGATATTATATCTAAAAAATTAAGTAAACAATTCGGTAGAAAAACCAGTCATTATGCCTTTGTCCTAAAAGGTGACAGTAAATTTGAGCGTCAGGAGCTTTTAGCCCACTTACCGAAAAACTTCTTTATCAAAGAGATAGTTACCGGTGCTTCAGAAAAAATAGTTATTTTAGGCCAAAGAGATGAGCGCCAGGCAGTTTCAGGAGGGGGTAGTGAGCAATTTCTTTAGAATTTAAAGCCCAGAAAGCTAATAAGAAAGAAAGCAAACGTATTAATACTTACGTTAAGAGAAATACCAAAAGGATTATTTTATATGTCTAGAGGTTATCTTTGTTTAGTTTTACATGCTCATCTACCCTTTGTCCGTCATCCGGAAGAGGAGTATTTCCTTGAGGAGAACTGGTTCTATGAAGCCATAACCGAGACTTACATTCCTCTTATCCAGGTTTTTGAAAATTTAGTTAGAGACAATGTTGATTTTAGAATTACTATGTCTCTTACCCCGACTCTGGTTGCCATGCTTTCTGATCCCCTTCTTCAAGATCGCTACTTACGTCACATAAATAAATTAATCGAATTAGCTGAAAAAGAAGTCAACCGAACCGGCAATGATGTGCATTTTCACGGTGTGGCTTTAATGTACTATCGTAAATTCCTTGAAGCTAAAGAATTATTTTGTAATAAGTATCAGAAGAACATTGTCACTGCTTTTCGTAACTTTCAAAATATGGGGTATTTAGAGATAATAACATCTTCGGCAACTCACGGATTCCTGCCTTTGCTTAATGTAAACAAATCAGACGTACGTGGCCACATTCATGTGGGTGTTGAGAGTTATGCAAAGGCTTTTGGCCGTATGCCTAAAGGCATCTGGCTGCCGGAGTGCGGGTTTTATCCCGGACTGGATGAAGTTTTAAAAGAAGCAGGCCTTCGCTACTTTTTTGTTGATTCACACGGCATTTTAAATGCTGACCCCATACCTCGCTATAGTGTCCATGCTCCTTTATATTGTCCTTCCGGGGTTGCTGCTTTTGGCCGGGATTGGGAGTCATCAAAACAAGTTTGGAGTTCAAAGGAAGGTTATCCCGGAGACCCTGACTATCGGGAGTATTATAAGGATATTGGTTTTGAACTAGATTTTAACTATATAAAGCCTTACATCCACCCGCAAGGAATCCGAATCAATACTGGTCTAAAGTATTGGCGAATAACCGGAGATTCTTCTTACAAGGAAGCCTATGTGCCTGATTGGGCCAGGAACAAAGCTGCTATGCACGCCGGTAACTTTATGTTTAACCGGCAGAAACAAATTGAACACTTAAGTTATTATATGGATAGAGAACCAATAATTGTTGCTCCTTACGATGCTGAACTCTTTGGCCACTGGTGGTATGAGGGTCCGATGTGGATTGAGTTTTTAGCTAGGAAGATATTTTATGATCAGGATACGGTTACAATGATTACGCCTCCGGAATACCTTTGCCAATATTCTACTAATCAACTATCCATGCCTTCAGCCTCAAGCTGGGGATATAAAGGCTATAATGAATTTTGGGTTGAAGGCAGTAATGACTGGATTTATCGTCACCTACATAAAGCCGGAGGACGAATGCAAGAGTTGCTTGATTTATTCTCGCCTTACTTAAGGAGAGCAAAATCAAATCTTTACCGCCGGGCCCTTAATCAGGCTGCTCGTGAGCTTCTCTTAGCTCAATCCAGCGACTGGGCTTTTATTATGAAAACCGGAACAATGGTTGCCTATGCCCAGAGAAGAGCTAAGATGCACATTAATAGATTTATGCGTTTGTACGAAGATATGATCAATAAGACTTTAGATGGCAAGTGGCTTGGAGAAATTGAACTTAAAGATAATATTTTTTCTGAGATTGATTGCGCCAAGTACTATGCAAACGATAGCAAGCTACTTCAAAAAATAAAAGAAACCATAAAACCCAATGCCTGAAATTTTAAATAATTTTCCTGCAATCTCGCCTGATCAGGAGAAACTAAAAAAATCTAGACTAAAGTCAGATAATTCTTACGCTAAGTATTCAAATATAGATATTGATAAAGTAAGTGCTTCATTCGGCATAGCTCTCCACATGCATCAACCTACCATTCCTGCTGGTTCCGATGATTTGACTAAAGCTGCCCTGATTAGCAATTTAGAGTATATGCTTGGCCACCCGGATGTAGGTGATAACCACAATGCTCCGGTATTCCTAAATTGTTACCAGAGAATGTCGGATTTTATACAGGAGTTTGTGGCTAAGGGTAAGAATCCAAGGGTTATGCTTGATTATTCAGGAAATCTCTTATGGGGATTGCAGCAAATCGAAAATTCAAAGGTTATAGAAAAGTTAAAGCAAGTCACGACTGATAGTAAGTATTATCCTTATCTTGAATGGCTTGGTACCATGTGGTCTCATGCGGTAGTTACATCAACCCCTATCCCCGATATAAAACTTCATATTCAAGCCTGGCAGCAACACTTTGCCTCAATTTTTGGCTGGGAAGCCCTAAGTAGAGTAAAAGGATTTTCACCGCCGGAGATGCACTTGCCAATTCATCCCGATGCTTGTTATGAATATATAAAAGCCTTAAAAGAGTGCGGCTATGAGTGGCTTATGGTTCAGGAGCACACAGTTGAGTATTTTGATGGTTCGGGGATTAACAGGCCTCATTTGCCTCACAAGCTAGTAGCAAAAAATTCCCTTGGTGAAGTTTTAGAGATAACAGCTTTAATTAAGACTCAAGGTTCAGATACTAAATTGATCGGTCAGATGCAGCCTTTTTATGAGGCTCAAACTAGAAGCCGTCAAAATTACTGCCAAAGCTCTGTTCCGGAATTTGTCTTACAAATAAGCGACGGTGAAAACGGGGGAGTAATGATGAATGAGTTTCCTCCTAAGTACAAGGAGGCTTTTGAGCAAATCGGCAAAGAGGGAGTAGTTGGTTTAAATGGCTCAGAGTACCTTGCTCTTATAAAACAAAAAGGAATTAAGGGAGAAAATTTCTTAGAAATCCAACCAATATCCCAACATAGAATTTGGCAGAATTTCGATGGTTTCAACAAAGGTGCAGCTGATAAAGCAATTGCCAAAATAAAAGTTAATGACAATAGTTTTAATTTGGATAAGGCTTCTTGGACAAGTGATAAAAACTGGGTTGCCGGATATAAAGATGTGCTCGGTCCAATTAATGAATTAAGCGTTAGCTTCCATCAACACTTCGATTCTTTAACTGTCTTGCCAAACGATCCTCACTATCAGGAGTCTCTTCTCTACCTTCTTCTCTCCCAGACTAGTTGTTTTCGTTACTGGGGCCAGGGTCTTTGGACCGAATATGCTAAAGAGATCTGCCGCCGGGGAAAAGAAGCAATCAATAAATCTTAATTTTTATACTAAAATATACTATTAAAGGTATAATATCTAAACTATGAGCAGGTCACTTGAGGTAATATTTGTAAGTTCGGAAGTTGCCGGCTTTGCTAAAACCGGAGGCCTGGCCGATGTTTCAGCCAGTTTGCCCAAAGCCCTTAATTCTTTAGGCCATAAAGTGCGAGTCTTTCTTCCTCTCTACCGGGAGGTTAAGAAAAAAACTTTCCCACTTAAACTCTGCCGAAAGGACCTAAGCTTAATAATTAATGGGAAAACCCTCTCTTTTTCTCTCTATAAGTATCGTAAGCAGGGAGTTGACTTCTACTTTATTAGCCAGGATAAATTTTTTGACCGGGATTATTTATATTCTACCCCGAAAAAAGATTATCCTGACAACCATCTTCGCTTTGCTTTTTTCTCTGGCGCGGTTTTAAATAGTCTAATTAACTTAAAGCTAAAACCTGATATTATTCATTGTAATGAATGGCAGACTGCGCTCATACCCTTTCATCTTAAAAATACCGATATTTATAAAGATTACTTTAGAAGTACAAAAACAGTTTTTACTATTCATAATTTAGTTTACCAGGGGCTTTTTCCTAAAACAGTAATTAAGGAAATTGGCATTGATAAGTCTTTCTTTAAGCCTGAAAGCTTAGAATTTTATAATAAGTTTAGTTTTATCAAAGCCGGTATAATTTATAGCCAGGCCATAACTACTGTAAGTAGAGGCTATGCTAAAGCAATTTTAACTGTTGAATTTGGTTGCGGTTTAGACGGACTCTTGCGCAGCCGCAAGAAAGATCTATTCGGTATATTAAATGGCGCTGATTATAGCCAGTGGAATCCCAAGACTGATAAATTTATTAAGAGTAATTATGATAAAAATAGCCTGGATAAAAAAAGGCTTTGTAAAAAAGACCTTCTCTTAAGTATGGGCTTGCCAGCTGATTTCGATAAGCCGGTCTTAGCAAGTATAAGTCGTTTGGTCTATGATAAGGGTATAGATATTATTATCGCCACTTCCGCTGAAATCGTAAAGATGAATTGTTTTATGATTTTTCTGGCTATGGGCAGAGAAAGCGATAATAGAAAGCTAAGGGCTTTGGCAAGAAAATACCCTAAGAATATTGCTGTAAAAATAGGTTTTGACAATGGCTTAGCTCATAAAATTGAAGCCGGGGCTGATATTTTCCTTATGCCCTCGCGAAATGAACCCTGTGGACTAAATCAATTATATAGTTTAAAATATGGTACAATACCTTTGGTTGCAGCGGTTGGCGGCTTAGATGATACAATTATTGATTATCGAAAGAGTCCTAAATCAGGAAACGGTTTTAAGTTTAAGCCGGTTTGTGGTTCTGAGTTTTTAAAGAGCCTGAAAGCAGCTATAGGTCTTTACCATGATGATAAATCCCGGCTTAAGCTGATAAAAAAAGCTATGGCTTGTGATTTTTCCTGGGCGAAGTCGGCAAAGGAATATATAAGGACATACAAAAGAGTAATTGATAGGAGATAAAAATGCGTGAAATTTTATGTTTAGTTTTAGGTGGAGGAAGGGGGCAGAGGCTGTACCCTCTTACTAAGGATAGGTCAAAGCCGGCAGCTCCTTTTGCGGCTAAGTATAGATTGGTGGATGTGCCAATAAGTAACTCCCTAAATTCCGGCATAAACCACATCTATGTACTTACTCAGTTTAATTCTGAATCCTTAAACAAGCATATTGCCCGTACTTATAAGATGGATGACTTTTCTCAAGGTTTTGTTGAAGTTATGGCAGCTGCCCAGTCAGCTGATAGTGTCGATTGGTTCCAGGGCAGTGCCGATGCCGTAAGGAGGTGTCTTAAACATTTTAACTACCCTGATACAAAGTATATTCTTGTTTTATCAGGAGACCAACTCTATAAGATGGATTTTAGAAGACTGCTTAATTCTCATATTAGAAAGAAGGCAGAAATTACCATAGCTTGTAACCCGGTCAAAGCCCATGATATTCATGAGTTTGGCATAATGTGCACTGATAAACAGGGAAGGATAAATAATTTTGTTGAAAAGCCTGAAAAAGAGGCTGATGTGAGCGGCATGCATGTTGAAAAGAAAAAACAGCAATATTACCTTGCTTCCATGGGTATATATCTTTTTAACAAAGAAACCCTGGGGGAGATACTGGCCGATGATTCAAAGACTGATTTTGGCCGGGAAGTAATACCCGATTCTTTTCCCCATAAGTTGACTTATGCTTATACCCATGAAGGCTACTGGAAGGACATCGGTACGATTAAGTCTTTTTATGAAGAAAACTTAAGATTTGCCCAATCACTGCCGCCGCTGGATTTATTTGATGAGCAGTGGCAGATTTTTACCCGGCCGCGCTATTTACCCCCGGCTAAGATAGAAGATTGTTGTCTGGATAAAGTTATTGTTGGTGATGGCTCAATACTGAGGAAGTGTAAGATTAAAAACTCAGTAATTGGTCTAAGGTGCAGGGTCTCTGAGGGGGCAAAAGTAGAGGACTCAATTATTATGGGAGGAGACTATTACCAGTCTTTAGGAGAGATAACCAAATCTAGAAAGAACAATACGCCTATTTTAGGTATTGGCAGAAGGGCGACTATTAAAAAAGCAATTATCGATAAAAATGTTTATATTGGTGATGATGTAAAGATAATTAATAAGAAAAAGCTGGAGTCTTTTGAGTCAGAATCGTACTGTATAAAGAATGGGATTGTTATAATTAATAAGAATGCGGTTATTAAACCGGGTACAGTGATTTAATTAATCATATGGAAAAAAATAATAATCAGGTTAGTTGGGAGACTATCCATCGGGATATGACTAAAGAAGGTATTGAGAGGTCATTTCTTGCCCGGCGGGAATATTCTTTGGCTAAAGATAGGCATAGCGCCACCGCTAATGATAATTTTATGGCTTTAGCTATTGCTATCAGGGATAGAATTATTGAGCGCTGGATTGCTACCCAGCAGACTTATCATAAAAATAATTCAAAACGAGTATACTACTTATCAATGGAGTTTTTAATCGGCCGACTCCTGGGAAACAATATTATTAATTTAGATATTTATGAAGAAGTTAATCAAGCTATTAAGACTCTTGGTTTTGATTTGGAAGAAATAAGCGCTTGTGAGGCTGATGCCGGTTTAGGTAATGGTGGTTTGGGCAGGTTAGCAGCTTGTTTTTTGGATTCAATGGCAACCCTGGGTATTCCGGCCCATGGTTACGGTATAAGGTATGAGTATGGTATTTTTCATCAAAAAATTAGAAATGGTTATCAGGTAGAGCGGCCTGATGAGTGGTTAAATAGGGATTATCCCTGGGAATTTCAAAGGCTAGAATATGCTGCCAAAATCAGATTCTACGGTCGCCTCAAAGATTCAATTGATTCTAAGGGTAAACCTAAAGCAGAGTGGGTTGATACTGATGATGTTTTAGCTGTACCTTATGATATTCCGGTATCAGGATACAAAACCGATATTGTCAATACTCTGCGTCTTTGGTCAGCTCGCAGCAGTGAAGAATTTGATTTTAAGTATTTTAATGACGGAGACTATGACCAGGCAGTTTATAATAAGATGTCTTCAGAAACTATATCCAAAGTTTTATACCCCAATGACAATACCCGGGAAGGAAAAGAATTGCGTCTAAAGCAAGAATATTTTTTTACTGCAGCTTCGATTGCCGACATAATCAGACGTTTTAAAAATGAAAATGATGATTTTAGAAACTTACCTCAAAAAGCAGCAATCCAACTTAATGATACTCATCCGGCCTTAGCTATCGTTGAGCTCATGAGAATACTTATTGACCAGGAGAATTTCGATTGGGATGTTGCCTGGGATATTATAACTAAGACATTTTCTTATACAAACCATACGGTTATGCCTGAGGCGCTTGAGAGGTGGTCAGTGCCATTATTTGAGAAGTTACTTCCCCGTCATATGCAGATAATCTATGAGATAAATTCTCGCTCAATTGATGAGATAGCCAAGAAATTCCCTGACGATGGCGCTAAAATTCAAAGGATGTCAATAATTGAGGAGTCAGAGCCTAAAAAAGTTCGCATGGCTTCTCTTTGTATTATTAGCTCGCATTCAGTTAACGGAGTCTCAGAGCTTCATACTGAACTCTTAAAAACTACGCTTTTTAAGGATTTCTATGAGTTTTCTCCTGAGAAATTTAATAGTAAGACCAACGGTATTACTCAGCGTCGGTGGCTTCTTAAATCAAATCGCGGCCTCTCTGGATTAATCAATAAAAAGATTTCTGACAGCTGGGCCGGGGATGCTTGCAAGCTAGAAGAATTATTAGCTTTTAAGGATGATGATAATTTTAAAGAAGCCTGGGCTAAGGTAAAGGGAGAGAATAAATTAAAATTAGCTGCCTATATAAAAAAATCAAATAATGTAATCATTAACCCTGAATCCATATTTGATGTCCAGATCAAAAGAATGCATGAGTACAAACGTCAACTATTGTTTGCTCTTTTCATGGTTAGCCAATACTTAAAAGTTAAAAACGATTCAAAACTTAAAGTTTTCCCCAGAACTTTTATCGTTGCCGGTAAGGCTGCCCCGGGATATTTTATGGCGAAGAGAATTATCAAGTTAATTAATAGCATTGCCACTGTTATTAATAATGATAAGAAAGTCGCTGATAAGATAAAAATTATTTTTTTAGAAAATTACCAGGTATCTTTAGCTGAGAAAATATTTCCTGCAAGTGATCTCTCCGAGCAAATTTCAACAGCCGGAACCGAGGCCTCAGGAACCGGTAATATGAAGTTTATGATGAACGGAGCCCTGACTATCGGAACTTATGATGGTGCTAATATTGAGATTGCCCAGGCAGTAGGTCAAGAAAACATTTTTATCTTCGGACTAAAGGTTAAAGAAGTAGAGGAGTTAAGAGCTAAGGGCTATAATTCCAAGGGATTAATAAAAAGCTTACCGGTCCTCGAGGAAGTTTTAAATCTTATTAAAAATAACTTTTTTTCTCCTTCGGAGAAGGGAATCTTTGATTCCCTCATAGATAGTATTTATAACCATGATCAATATCTGATCTGCGCAGATTTTGCTGATTATTGTCGGGCTCAAGCCCAGGTCGAGGCTGTTTATAGCCAGCCAGAGAGTTGGTGGGAAAAGTCTATTATTAATGTGGCAAAATCAGGGAAATTCTCCAGTGACAATACTATCAGAAAATATGCTGATCAGATTTGGAAAGTTACTTAAGTCAAAACCTTTAAAATAACTATTTATCTGGTTTAGACCTGATTTTAACCAGAATCTGAGTCAATTCCTCATTGGCAAAAACCCTTGCCAATTTTACCATATTATGGTAAATTGCTAAGCAATATAGGCAGTATATTCCCACAATTTTCGGGATATTCTCTATTTTTCTAAATAACCCTTTAAAAAGCGAGGAAAGTTAAAATGAGTCATGGTTTTTCTGATTTACTCGAGTCCAAACTGGATGAAAAAAGTTTAGCTAAGTTAAATGCTTTAGAAAATCCTTTTATCAGTGATTTTCTAAGGGAGTGTATTGAGCTTTGTAACCCTGATAAAGTCTTTGTCCGCAACGATTCCAAGGAAGATGTTGAGTATGTTAGACAAAGATCGCTTGCTCTTGGTGAGGAAAAAAACCTCTTGATTAGCGGTCATACTTATCATTTTGATGGTATCAATGACCAGGCCAGGGATAAAAAGAATACCCGTTACTTATTAGAAAAAGACTCTGAGCTTAGTCAATCTCTTAATAGCATTGATGCCGAAGAGGGCAGAGCTGAAGTTAAAGAGTACTTAAAAGATATTATGGTCGGCAAGGAAATGTTTGTTTGTTTCTTTTGCCTTGGTCCGGCTGACTCTGACTTTTCTCTTTTGGCAGTTCAGATAACTGATTCAGCCTATGTATCTCACTCCGAAGACCTTCTTTATCGCCCGGGATACGAACAACTTAAAAATAAAAAAGGCACAAAAGATTTTTTTCGATTTATTCATAGTGCTGGAGAACTAAAGAATGGTTGCAGTAAGAATGTTGACCAGAGAAGGGTCTATATTGATTTAAAAAATGAACTTGTCTATAGTGTTAATACCCAGTATGCCGGCAACACTGTTGGTCTAAAAAAATTAGCACTTAGATTAGCAATTCAGAAAGCAACCCGTGAAGGTTGGCTAGCTGAACACATGTTTTTGATGGGAGTTAAGGATTTAAAGAACAATAAAGCTTACTTCTGCGGTGCTTTTCCCAGCATGTGCGGTAAAACTTCAACTGCCATGGTAAGCGGTGAGTCAATCGTTGGCGATGATATAGTTTATCTAAGAATTCGTGATGGGAAAGTTTTTGCGGTTAACGTTGAACGGGGTATATTTGGCATTATAAAGGATGTTAATCCCAAAGATGATCCGATTTTATTTAAATCTCTAGAAAATGATGGCCAAATAATCTTTTCCAATATTTTAATTGAGCAGGGAGAGACACCTTTCTGGATTGGCAAGAGCACTAAAGTTCCTGAGAAGGGTGTAAATTTTTCCGGTGATTGGCATCCTGGTAAGACCGATGAAAAGGGAAACGAAATTACCCCTTCGCATAAAAATGCTCGCTACACCATTCACCTAAAGTCCTTGAAAAATGTTGATGAAAACTTAGAAAATCCTTTAGGTTTAGAAATTAGAGGTCTAATTTATGGCGGCAGAGATTCTGATACTTCAGTACCGATTGAACAAGCCCTTAATTGGCAGCAGGGTATAATCATTAAGGCAGCCAGTTTAGAATCAGAGACAACCGCTGCTACCTTAGGTAAAGAAGGGGTTAGGGTTTTTAATCCCATGTCAAATATGGACTTTTTATCAGTATCTTTAGCCAAATACATAGAGGCGAACTTAGAATTTGGCAAGAAACTGGATAAGGCCGCGGCTGTGTTTTCAGTAAATTACTTTCTCCGCGGTAAAGATGGTAAATTTTTAAATGGTATACAGGATAAGAGGGTTTGGCTCAAATGGATTAGATTGCGGGTAGATAATAAGTTAGGAGCACTTTCATCACCAAGCGGATATATTCCTAAGTATGAAGACCTAAAGAGTCTATTTCATAAAGTGCTTGAGAAGGAGTACACTCCTAAAGAGTACCAAGAGCAATTCACTATCAGGATACCTGAGAGTTTAGCTAAGATAGCCAGGATTAAGGAAATCTATAAAGATGTAAAGCAGATACCGGCTTGTTTATTTGATGAACTCAATAGCCAAGAGGCCAGGCTTAAAGAGTGCCAGTCGAAATTCGGAGACTATGTTAAGCCTGAAAACTTAAGTGAGGTAGAATAATGGTTGGCGATACAGGTTTTAAAGAAGTGAAGATCTTTAAAAAGGGTAAGGTCCGTGATGTCTATGATTTGGATGACCGTCTTTTAATCGTAGCTACTGACCGGATTTCTTGTTTTGATGTTGTTTTACCAACGCAAATTCCTGATAAGGGTAAAATCTTAACCAAACTATCTTTGTTTTGGTTCTCCTTTTTGGAAGATATAGTGGAGAATCATCTAATATCTACTGAAGCCTCAGATATTCCGGTTGAATTTAAAGATTTTAGTGATGGCCTTAAGGGTCGTTTTATGATAACAAAAAAGTGTGATGTTATGCCTTTTGAGTGTGTGGTTAGGGGTTATATTTCCGGTTCGGGATGGAAAGAGTATAAGAGTAAACAGAGCGTTTGTGGGATAAATTTGCCAGAAGGACTACTCGAGTCTCAGAAACTATCCGAACCCATATTTACTCCTGCTACCAAAGCTGAAACTGGTCACGATGAAAATGTTAGCTTTGAATACATGAAAGACAAAGTTGGTGCCCAATTAGCAGAGAAAGCAAAAGATATAAGCATTAAACTTTACACAAAAGCAGCTGATTTTGCTCTGAGCAAAGGTGTAATCATAGCTGACACTAAGTTTGAATTCGGCCTTAGCAATGATAAACTAATTTTAGTAGATGAAGTTTTAACCTCTGATTCTTCCCGTTTCTGGCCTAAGGATGACTTCCAGCCAGGAAGGCCTCAGGTAAGCTTTGATAAACAATTTGTGCGTGATTATTTAGAATCTTTGGATTGGGATAAAACTCCTCCCGGTCCTGAGCTTCCTTGGGAAGTGGTAAACAAAACCCAGGGAAAATACAAAGACGTTTACAAGATGCTTACCGATAAAGATTTTGTATCTTAAAACATTTTTTTGTATAATATAATGGTGGAGATTTGCTTATGAATATTCTCGTCTGTGTAAAACAAGTCCCTGATACAACTGATGTAAAAATTAATCCCGAAACAAACACTCTGGTTCGCGAGGGTGTGGTTTCTATAATAAATCCTTTTGATATGTATGCCATTGAAGAAGCGGTTAGACTTAAGGAGCGCTTTGGCGGCGAATCTACAGTCATAACTATGGGGCCGCCGCAAGCAGATAGTGCTCTAAGAGAAGCTCTATCATTAGGTATTGATAAAGCAATTCACCTTTGTGACCGGGCTTTTGCCGGTTCAGATACCTGGGCAACCAGTGTAGTTTTAGCTAAGGCAATTGAGAACATAGGCAAATTTGATTTAATTATTTGCGGAATACAGGCCTCTGACGGTGACACTGCTCAAGTTGGTCCGGGTATTGCTGCTCACCTTGATGTACCCCAGGCCACTTATGTAAGGCGTATTGATTCAGTTCATATGGATACTGAACCAAAAATTATGGTAGTTGAGCGTTTACTCGAAGATGGCTATGAGATTTTAGAATTACAGCTGCCAGCTTTAATTACTGTAGTAAAAGAGATCAATGAACCTCGGATGCCTTCTCTGCGGGGGAAGATGTCTTCTAAGAAAGCTCAAATTCCCATCTGGGGTAATAAGGAATTAAAAATTGAACCTACTCAACTTGGTCTCGATGGTTCACCTACCAGAGTATCAAAAATTTACACCCCTCCCCAAAAAGAAGGTGGTAAGGTTTTTGAAGGTGAACCCCAAGATGTAGTTAAAGCCCTGTTTGAGGAAATTAAGGATATATTGTAATAAATTATGAGTGGAATAAAAGTAATACTTGATAAGTGTGTTGGTTGTACAGTCTGTGTTAAGGTTTGCCCGGTTGAAGCAATATCTATGCAGGAGAAGAAGGCTGTTATTGATTTGGATTTATGCACGCTTTGCGGGGCTTGTCCCAGCAGCTGTAAATTTGATGCCATTGTTATTGAGCGGCAAAAGGTAGTGCTTAAAGATGATCCTTCTAATTATAAAGGCGTTTGGGTCTTAGTTGAACACCGTGATGGTGAAATTGCCTCAGTTGTCTATGAGTTGCTCAATAAGGCAAAAGTTTTAGCCAAAGATTTAGGCACTTATGTGGGGGCTGTTTTTTTAGGAAAGGAAATAACTGATAAGGCTAATGAGCTGATTCATCGGGGGGCAGATAAGGTTTTTCTTATTGATGACCCCAATCTTAAGTACTATATTTCTGAAAACCACACTAAAGCTATAACCGGGTTAGTTGGTAAGTATAAACCAGAGATTATTCTAGCTGGTGCTACTACTACCGGACGCAGCTTAGTATCAAGGATAGCCGTAGGTGTCTATGCCGGCTTGACTGCTGATTGTACGGGCTTAGATATTGATCCTAAAGATAAGATGTTCATTCAGACTAGGCCTGCTTTTGGTGGTAATATTATGGCTGAGATAGTTTGTCCTGATTTTAGACCTCAAATGGCTACAGTCCGTCATAAAGTTATGCCTGAGGCAGAGGCTGATTCTTCACGTACCGGTGAAATAATCAAAGAGACAATTGATGAAGCTTGCATAGATAAGAGAATTAAATTTTTAGATTTTATTAAAGAGGCTATTTCTACTGTTAATTTATCTGAAGCTGATATAATAGTATCAGGGGGTAGAGGCCTGGGTGAGGCTAAGAATTTTAAGTTAATCGAAGACTTAGCTGAAGTTTTCGGTGCAGCTGTTGGCTCATCCCGAGCATGTGTTGATGCCGGTTGGATTCCTTATTCGCATCAAGTCGGTCAAACCGGAAGAACTGTCTGTCCAAAAATATATATTGCTTGCGGAATATCTGGTCAGATTCAGCATCTAGTTGGTATGCAGTCGTCTAAATTAATAATTGCCATAAATAAAGATCCCGATGCACCAATTTTTAAAGTAGCTAATTATGGGATCATCGGGGATGTATTAAAAGTAGTTCCTCTTCTTACAAAGAGTTTAAAAGAAATTCATTCCAATGCTCCGGCTAAATAAAGGATATGTATTTAAAAGAACTAGAGATATTCGGCTTTAAATCCTTTCCTCAGAAAACCAGCCTTACTTTTGAATCAGGTATAACTGTTGTTGTTGGTCCTAATGGCTGCGGAAAATCAAATGTCTTTGATGCAATCAAATGGTCTCTGGGTGAGCAGAGTCCTAAGTCTTTGCGGGGAACAAAGATGGAGGATATTATCTTTAATGGAACTGAGAATCAACAACCTTTAAATTATGCCGAAGTCTGTCTGACTTTTTGTAATGAAGATAAATATCTGCCGATTGATTATAAGGAAGTAGCTGTTGGCCGGCGTCTTTATAGATCTGGTGAGAGCCAGTATTTTATTAATAAAAACCCAGTTCGCCTAAAAGATGTCCAAGAATTATTTATGGGTACGGGAATCGGAGAGGCGACCTACTCTTTTATTGAGCAGGGAAAAATTGAGATATTTTTAAGTTATAAACCCGAAGATAAGCGTTTAATTTTTGATGAGGCCAGTGGTATTGTTAAGTATAAAGATCGAAGGAAAGAGGCTTTTAAAAAACTAAAAGAAGCTGAAGATAATTTAATCCGCTTAGAAGATATATTGTCTGAAGTTAGAAGACAGATCCGCTATTTAGAACGCCAGGTAGAAAAGGCAAAAAAGTTTAAAGAAGTGCAATTTGAACTTATTGAAACAGAAAAAAAGATAGCCACACTCCAAAGTGATAGCCTGAAAGTAAAAATTAACCGGCTCTTAGACGGCTTAAATGATTTTCAGGAAAAACAAAATCAAAAAGATACACAATTAAGTGATGCTAATACCAAGAGTGAGCAATTACAAAACGAGGCTAAAGTTTTACGTTCTAAATTAGAAGAAGCGACAACTACTGTCGTATCATTAAGGGCTCAAAGCCAGAGTGCAAATAACAACATCGTAGTTTATAAACAGAGGGTAAATGAGTTAGACCAGCGTAACGTTTTTATTGAACAGACCAAAAGGGACTTAGATGCAAGGTTAAAACTACAGGAAGAAAAAAACAAAGAAGAGACCGCACGTTTTCAATCAATTGAGGCAAGCGTTACTGAATTTACAACTTCAATTAAAGCCCTTGAGTCAGAAAAGCTGCAAATAAATCAAGCAATTGATGAGGCTAAGAAAACTATAGCCGGCGAAAAGACAAATATACTCAATTTAGAGAGCCAGCGCGTACAGTCACATAATACTCTTATTGAGATCCAGACTAATCTAAATACCCTTCTTAACCGTAAAAAAAGGCTTCTTCTTGATACGGCCCGGCTTGATACATTACTTACTGAAAATAGTGATAAGCTTGAAACTGCAAAAAGCGATCTAACCAGTGCCCAGATGAGGGTTAGTGAGTTGGAGAGTGATAGGAGTGCTCTACGAGCCAGGGAAAAAGAGCTGAGGGTTTTGGAGGAGAATATCCGTAATGCTTCAGTTGATAAAGAAAAAGAACTACTTGAATTAAATGCTACCTTTGAATTCTTAAAAGATTTAAGGATAAAATATGAGACCTTCTCAGTAAAGAAGAAAATTACAGTTATTTTTGATGAAGAGCCCAAAGATATAAATAAATTAGTTGCCTCTTTAGTCGATGTAGAGTTTAAAGAGGAAGGTGGTCATTATAAAGCTGTTATTGAAGCCAAGGTTGTTTCTTTTGAAGAAGAGCAATTGGAAGAAAAGATATCGATTGTTAAGACAGAGTTAGCCGGTCTTAAGGTAAAATTGAGTGAGCTAGGCAGTGATAAGGAGAATTTATCAACTCAGCTTTTAAGTTTAAACTCTAATCTGGAAGAAGAGAAAAGAACTTTGCATGAGAAAATGCAAGAACAAGATACCTTAGAGAGAGAAGTCTTAAGGCTTAAAGAAGAGGCGGAAATATTAAATCAGGAGAAAACTTCTACCTTAGAAGACATTAACTATTCTCAAACAAAGCAAACCGAGCTCGAAGGAGAGTTATCAGCTCATGATGAAAGTTTAAAAGAGGCAAATAATACTCTCACAAATTGCCAGGAGATCATAGCCTCATCCAGTGAAAAGATAAAAGAAATTGATATTTCGACAACGAAATCCAATGGTGAAATACAATCTCTTTATAAAGAAAAAGAGACTTTAGGCTCTAAGATAAGCTATTTTCAGGATGAGCTTAACTCCTTAAGAGGAAACTTAGAACAGATTGATAAGGAAAAACAGGAAAATCAAGCCCAAGGGTTGTCTTTGACTAGCCAGATAGAGGACCTAAAGAAACAGATAGTCGAGGGGGCTGTTAGTGTTGAGGATTTTACTAATAAAAAGAAGGATTTAGAAGCCCAGGAGAAAACCATAAATGAAGAGATTAACAAAGTAAGAGAGTTGATTTCTGCTTCTGATAAAGATGTTGCCGAGGTGCGTTCATCCATTTATAATAAGAAGCTTGAGATTCAGACCCTTGAGTATGAAAAAGAGAAGATTAAAGATTACCTTAACCAGGTTTATAAGATAGAGTTTCAACCCTTAGAAATTGATTCAATTACCGACTCTTTAGAAGATCTAAATACTTCTAAAGAAAAGATGCAAAAACGAGTTAAGTCCTTAGGTGAGGTTAACCTAGTAGCGATTGAAGAATTTGAGGAGCTAAAACAACGTAATGATTATTTAGAGAACCAAAAACAGGACCTCATCACCTCAAAGGAAAACCTTAAAAAAGCTATTCAAAAAATTAACCGTACGTCAAAAGAGATTTTCTTAAAAACTTTTGAAAAGATTCAGGGTGAGTTTAAAAAGAATTTTAAATTTCTCTTTAACGGCGGAAGGGCCAATCTTATCTTGCTTGACCCTGATGATGTCTTGGAGTCAGGCGTAGAAATTGAAGTTCAACCACCGGGTAAAAAACTACAGAATATATCTCTTCTCTCAGGCGGAGAAAAATCACTTACAGCTATATCTTTGATCTTTGCAATTTTTCAAGTTAAGCCGTCACCTTTATGTGTGCTTGATGAAATCGATGCTCCTTTAGATGAAGCCAATGTTGACAGGTTTAACCACCTCTTAAAAGAGTTTGCCAAGCGTTCCCAATTTGTAGTAATTACCCACAATAAAAAGACTATGGCCAATGCCGATACTCTTTACGGTGTTACCATGCAGGAACGTGGCATTTCAAAGTTAGTTTCAGTAAAATTTGCTCAGGAAGAGCAGGAAGCCCAAGAAGCTGCTACTTAACCATCTCCTTATTTAAAAGTATATTTTTCTAAATTTTTCACTT
>CAJXAF010000013.1 GCA_913050175.1 uncultured bacterium | reverse complement strand
AAAGTATTCTCTTAGACGAAAATAAAATTTTGCCTTCCTGCGTTTACCTTAAAGGAGAGTATGACTTAAATGATGTTTACTGTGGGCTACCGGCAAAATTAGGTAGGGGTGGGCTAAAAGAGATAGTCCAGATAGAGCTAAGTGAACAGGAAAAAAAAGCTTTAACTCTATCGAGTGAGGCAGTTAAAGCTAACATAAACAAGTTGAACTTATAAAATGGCAAAAGTTGGCGTAGTTTTATCAGGGTGTGGGTTCTTGGATGGAAGCGAGATTCATGAGGCAACGCTTACTTTGTATTTTTTGGATAAAGCCGGAGCCGAAATAAAATGTATGTCTCTGGATACCTTACAGTCTGACGTGGTCGATCATTTAAAAAAAGAATCAATTGGCCAAGAGCGTAATGTTTTAGCGGAGGCAGCCCGTATTGCCCGTGGTGATATCAAAAATATAGATTCTAGCGGCTTAGACGCTCTTATTTTTCCTGGGGGGTTCGGGGCAGCTAAAAATCTTTCTAACTTTGGGAGTCAGGGAGTAGATTGCAAGGTAAACCCAGAAGTAGAGAGTCTAATTCAGGCGCTTTATGAGCAAAATAAACCAATGGGCTTTATCTGTATTGCTCCGGTCTTAGCTGCCAAAGTTTTAGGTAAATATGGGCCAACTTTAACCGTTGGTAATGATACAGACACAGCTGGCGCTCTTATGAAAATGGGGGCAAAGCACCAGGAGTGTCCAGTTAACGAGATAGTTGTTGATAAGGATAAGAAAATAGTTTCAACTCCGGCTTACATGCTGGGGCCAACTATTTCAAAAGTTGCTGTGGGAATCGAAAAGTTAGTAGATAAAGTATTGGAATTAATTTAGTTTAACTACTGTTTTATAAAAAATAGATTAATGCTACTTAAAGACAATCAGACTAAGGCTAGTTTTGTCCAGGGTAATACTGCTTGTGCCCAGGCAGCTCTTGATGCTGGTGTAAGATTTTTTGCCGGCTATCCGATTACTCCTTCTTCAGAAATTGCTGAAATTCTCTCCCGTAAGCTTCCCATGCTTGGTGGTAAGTTCATTCAGATGGAAGATGAAATTGCCAGCATGGGGGCAATTCTCGGTGCATCTTTAACTGGAAAAAAAGTACTGACTTCTACCTCCGGACCGGGATTTTCTTTAAAACAAGAGTTAATTGGTTTTGCAAGTCTTTGTGAAATACCTTGCGTAATTGTCAACGTTCAAAGAGGTGGACCTTCAACTGGTCTGCCAACTTCACCTGCCCAAGGTGATGTGATGCAATCCCGCTGGGGAACTCATGGTGATCATCCAATAATAGTCCTCTCACCTTCTACTGTAAAAGAGACTTATGATTTGACAGTACGAGCTTTTAATCTAACTGAGAGCTTACGAGTGCCGGTTATTCTCCTTTCTGATGAGATCACCGGTCATATTCATGAAAAAATCGAGTTTCCTGATAAAAATAAATTAAAACTTTTATCGCGGCCTAAAGCAGTAAAAAATCCTGGTAAAAAATATCTACCCTTTGCTGTATCTAAACCAGAAGAAGTTCCCCGAGTGGCGAATTTCGGTGAAGGCTTTAGATTCAACGTTACCGGACTTCTCCATAATGATGATGGTTTTCCTATGAATCTGCCGGAAAAGAATGAATTTTTACTAACCCGGCTGCACAAAAAAATTACCAGTAGGATAAGAGAACTTTGTACATTTGTGAGTATATATTTAAACGACAGTGAAACTATTATCTTTTCTTACGGTTCAACTTCACGATCATGTTTTCAGGCAGCTAAGATTGCCAGGAGTAAGGGCTCAAAAGTCGGAGCGATCAGTATTAAAACCTTATGGCCATTTCCTGATTTCTTAATTCAGGAACTTGCTTCTTGTGTAAAAAGAGTAGTAGTTTGTGAGATGAACATGGGCCAAATTGTCCATGAGGTTCAAAGAGCCTCGGATGGGAGATTTAAGATCGAAAAAGTAAATTCAATAAGTGGCTCGATGATAACGCCTGGTGAAATTCTTGATAAAATATTATGATAAGAGATCTTTCATAGGAGACTAACAGTGCTGGAGCAAATAAAAAAATACTTACGCATAGATAAATTTCCTCATATTTGGTGCTATGGTTGCGGTGATGGTATTATTTTACAAGCATTTGTCCGGGCAATTGCCAGCTTGGGTCTTAGCCAGGATGAAGTTGTGGTTGTTTCCGGTATAGGCTGCTCTTCTCGTGCGGTTGGCTATCTTGATTTTGACACCCTACATACTGCCCACGGCCGGGCTCTGCCATTTGCTACTGGTATAAAAATGGCAAAACCTGAGCTCACAGTCACCATAGTGGCTGGGGATGGAGATATCTTTGCTATCGGCGGTAACCACTTTATCCATGCCGCCAGACGAAACATAGATATAACGGTCGTTCTTTTTAATAATGCGACTTATGGGATGACCGGCGGCCAGTATTCACCTACTACTCGCCAGGACGATATAGCTACAACGGCTCCTTATGGACATATAGAAAGGCCTTTTGATATTTGTGGTTTGGCTAAAGCAGCTGGGGCAACTTTTGTTGCCCGCTCTAGTTCCTATCATGCTATGGCTCTGCCGAAGTTAATTTCTCAGGGTATAAGTCACCACGGCTTTTCTTTGGTTGAGGTTATTACCGGTTGCCATGTATGTTATGGCAAATTAAATGATCTTTCTGATCCGGTTAAAGTTTTAGAGTGGCAGAGAGATCACGTAGTAAATATAAAACAATATGAGGCGCTTTCTTCTAAGGATAAGGAAGACAAGATGCCTATGGGCATCCTTCATCAGGTCACAAGACCTGAATATATTGATGAGTATCGTAAAGTTTTAGAAAGAGCAAAGACTTAAAGAATAATAAAATGGGATTACTTAGTTTTTTTAAAAAGAAAGAAGCCATTCCAGTAAGTCTTCCATCGGAGCTTGATGTGCGGACTGAAGTGATTTTAAGCGGCTCCGGTGGTCAAGGTATGATTTTAGCCGGCCGGATCTTAGCTGAAGCTGCTTCAATTTTTGAAGATAAAGTAGCGGTCATGACTCAATCCTATGGTCCTGAGGCCAGAGGAGGAGCATCAAAGGCAGAAGTAATTATTGGCGAAGGCAACATTGATTATCCCAAGGTAATGAGCGCTGACATACTTTTGTGTATGACCCAGGAAGCAATGGATAAGTATGCAGCTTCATTAAATAAAGATGGGCTTTTGGTAGTTGATGAAACTTTTGTTAATAAGATACCTCCTGGTTTTAAAAATGTATTTGGTGCCAAAATTAGTACGGCTGCCATAAAGGTTTTAGATACTCGAATTGTTGCTAACATAATTGCTTTAGGCTGTATTGCTGCTATTACAAATATAGTAAGCAGAGAAGCTTTGATTAAAACAGTACTTCACCTTGTTCCTGATAAGGCCCTGGTTATTGATAGGATAGCTGTTGATTCCGGCTTTAAACTGGTTAGAGATAGCAAATTTCAATACAAACCTGGAAAATAGTTAAATATGAAACTTTATGAATATCAAGCTATGGAACTCTTTCGAGATTATGGCATTAATACTCCTGAGACCGTTCTTATAGAATCACCCCAGGAAGCTTTTAATACTGCTAAGAATTTTAAGACAAAAGTTGTCATCAAAGCTCAAGTTCTAACCGGAGGTAGAGGCAAAGCCGGAGGAATAAAAGTTGCAGATTCACCGCTTGCGGCCCAGGAAAAGTATGAGGAGATCTCCAAGCTTAAGATTAAAACTTTCCCGGTTGAAAAGATTCTCCTGGCTAAGGCAGTTGATATTGCAAAAGAGTATTACTTAGGAATCACAATTGATCGGGCTAATAAGGCAATAGTCTTAATGATAAGCGCAAGTGGCGGAGTTGACATTGAAGAGGTGGCCAGTCAAACTCCTGATAAAATTTTTAAATTATCAATCAATCCCCTAAAGGGTCTAGAGCAAAAAGCTCTAGAAGGGGTGGTTTCGAGTGTGTTTGAGGAGAGAAGTCAGGTTGTTCAGGTAGTTAAAATTCTAAATAAGATGTATAAGCTATTTATTGAAAATGACTGCTCCTTAGTTGAAATTAATCCTTTTTGTCTAACTAAAAGCGGTGATTGTCTGGCTTTGGATGGAAAAGTTATCTTTGATGATAACGCCCTCTTTAAGCATCCTGATAAGGAGGAATTAAGCAACCCCGAGGAATATAGCTCTGATGAGATTAAGGCTAGAGAATCTGGTTTAAGTTTTGTCAGTCTTGATGGCGATATTGGCTGCATAGTTAATGGTGCTGGTTTAGCCATGGCTACCTTAGATATTATTAAGCTTTTTGGCGGCGATCCGGCTAATTTTCTTGATGTTGGTGGCAGTTCTAATCCTAATAAAGTTCTTAAGGCATTGGAAATTATTCTTTCTAATAAAAAAGTAAAGGCTATTTTAATTAATATCTTCGGCGGAATCACTCGCTGTGATGATATAGCTAAAGGCATAATTATTGCCAGTGAGCAAATTGAAATAAAAGTACCTTTGGTTATCAGATTAATCGGTACTAACGATACTCAAGGAAGAAAACTTTTAAAAGATAAGGGTTTTGAAGTCTATGAGGCGATGAGCGAGGCAGTTAAAAAAGTTGTTGCGGTTGGATGAGCATTCTTGTTGATGAAAAAACAAAAGTCCTGGTTCAGGGTATAACCGGCAGGGACGGCTCCTTTCATGCTAAGAGTATGCTTGAGTACGGGACTGACCTCGTTGGTGGAGTTACCCCTGGTAAAGGTGGTCAAAAGGTTTCCGATTCAATGGTCTTTGACAGTATGGCCGAGGCAAAATCTAAAACTAATGCCAATTGTTCAGTTATCTACGTTCCGGCTAAGTTTGCCAGCGCAGCAATCAAAGAGGCTGCTAGTGCCGGAATTGAATTAATAGTTTGCATTACTGAAGGCATTCCGGTAATTGAGATGATTGAGAATTACCATTACATTAAACAAAAGGGCTTGCGTCTTATTGGACCCAATTGCCCTGGTCTTATTAGTCCTGATAAATCAAAAGTAGGAATAATGCCTGGGTCCATACATAAACCGGGTGAGATTGGAGTAATCTCTCGTAGTGGTACCTTAACTTATGAAGTTGTTTATAATTTAACTGTAAACAATATGGGACAGTCAACTTGTATTGGTATTGGTGGAGATCAAATAGTTGGTACTGGTTATATTGAGTTGCTGACCATGTTCGAAGCCGACAGTCAAACTAAAGCGATTGTTCTTATCGGTGAAATCGGCGGACAGGAGGAAGAGAGAGCAGCTGATTTTATAAAAAATAATATTAAAAAGCCTGTTGTAGCTTTTATTTCCGGACAATCGGCACCACAAGGTAAACGAATGGGTCATGCCGGAGCAATCATTTCCGGCGGCAAGGGGACTGCTCAGGCAAAGATTAAAGCTCTCCAGTCAGCCGGAGTGGCTGTGAGTATGAGCCCGGATCAAATACCGAAAATATTAAAAGATCTTCTGAATTAAGGATGATTTTTTCTATTGGAATTAATAAAGAGGAAGGTAAATATGAATAACACAGAGTCAGTCGTAAAAATAGTTGATACAACTTTAAGAGACGGTGAACAGACTGCTGGGGTTGTTTTTTCAAATGCTGAAAAATTAGAAATAGCTAAACTTTTAGATCAGGCAGGTGTATATCAAATTGAAGTTGGCGTGCCGGCAATGAGGGGTTCGGAGAAGAAGGCTATCGGTGAGATTGCTAAAGCCAATCTTAGAGCTAGCCTTTTAGGCTGGTGTCGGGCAGTGTCTAGTGATATTCGAGATGCTGTTGATTGCGGTTTAGACGCTGTCTGCGTATCTATGCCGGTATCAGATGTTCATATTGAGAAGAAGTTGAAAAAAGACCGCAAGTGGGTTCATGATAGTATTGCCCGGGCAATAAATTACGCTAAGAGCAGTGGGTTGTATGTGTCATGCAATGCTGAAGATGCATCCCGGGCAAAGATGGATGAGCTAATTAATTTTACCCGTGTTGCCAAGGCTGCAGGAGCAGATCGATTAAGATTCTGTGATACAGTAGGAATATTAGGGCCAGCACAAGCACTTCAAAAAATACAAATCCTCTTACAGGAAGTTGATCTGCCGGTTGAAATTCATGCTCACAATGATTTTGGTATGGCTACGGCAAACAGCATTGCTGGTTTTAATGCCGGAGCAACTTTTATCAGTACCACTGTTAATGGCTTGGGAGAGCGAGCCGGAAATGCTGCCCTAGAGGAAGTTATTATGGCCTTAAAGTATATAGAGCACTGCCAAGTTAACTTTGATATTGGAAAGTTAAAACCGCTATCTGAGTTAGTAGCTAGGGCTTCAGGCCGTCCGGTTTGGGGGAGTAAACCAATTGTGGGTAAGAATATTTTTAACCATGAAGCCGGTGTACAAGTAGACGGTATAATCAAAGATCCGCAAACCTATGAGGTTTTTCATCCTTCAGAAATTGGCGGTGAACGTCAGATTGTTATTGGAAAGCACTCAGGTAAGAATGCAATCTTTGGAAAATTTAAAGAGTTTGGTATTGATTTAGATAAGGACTTAGCTGAGATTATTTTAAAGAAAGTAAGAGAAAAGGCCGTAGAAACTAAAAGAACTTTATTCGATAAAGAATTAATGCTTATTTACTATAGTGAGACTAAAGGTTTAGATATCCAATAGTTACCTAACTAAAGACTGATTAAAAATTGCTTAACATGAATTATTATTATTGCTCACTGCGCTTATTTTTGTTGATTTTTCTAAAACCCCAGAGTAAAATTAAAAAAGAGGTTTGTCTTTATGCTTAATATCAGCGAACGTAAAGATCCATGGTGGTTAGAGTGGGTGTTAATGACATCGGCGCTTACTGTCTTTATGGGGTATTCTGGCTGGGCGACATTCCAGGGGAATAACTATCAGTTCGGGCCTTATCGGTCTCCTTTTTATCCTTTTGATTTTAGTATCGGAAATCTTTCTCCGGCGATTTTTATATTCTGGATTCCTGTATTATTTAGACTTACCTGTTATTATTGGAGAAATATCTATTACCGCTCCTACCTTCTCGATCCGGCAGGCTGCGCAGTAAATGAATTTCCTAGAGGCTATGACGGTGAGCGGAAGTTTCCCTTTGTACTTTTGAATTTCCACCGCTACTTTGTCTATCTTGCCATAGTGCTTCTCTTTATTCACTGGAAAGAAACATTTCACTCTTTTACCTATCAGGGAAGGTTTGGTTTGGGAGTGGGTAACATGATCCTGCTATTTGATAGTGTAGTTATAACCATTTATGTATTTTCATGTCACGCTTTGCGGCATCTCTTTGGAGGCAGAGTAAGGAAATTTTCCTGTTCTTCATGTACGAAATTAGGGCATAGTGTATGGAAGCTGAATACTATTTTTAACGAACGTCACGGGATCTGGGCTTGGATTAGCCTGGTATCGGTTATTGTCGCAGATTTATATATACGCCTTCTTGCCCAGGGTGTTATCACTGATATAAATACTTGGAGGAATTTTTAAAATCATGTCAAAATACAAAACCCATGAATACGATGTCTTAATTATTGGATCAGGTGGAGCCGGGCTTAGGGCTGCTATTGCGGCAAAGGAGAAAGGTGCAAAAACAGCCATTGTCTGTAAGTGCCTCTTAGGTAAAGCTCATACCGTAATGGCCGAAGGAGGTATAGCTGCAGCTATGGGTAGTCTTGATCCTGACAATTGGCAGACCCATTTTCAGAATACGATGTTTGGCGGAAAATATGTAAATGACTGGAGAATGACGGAGATACACTCTAAAGAGTCACCTGACCGGGTAAGGGAGTTAGAGCAATGGGGAGCAGTCTTTGATCGCACTAAAGACGGTAAAATGCTCCAGCGGTCCTTTGGCGGACATACCTACCGCCGCTTGGTCCATGTAGGTGATAGGACCGGCCATGAAATGATAAGGGCCTTGCAGGATAAGGTTGTCTCTATGGGCATAGATATATATATGGAGTTTATGATTAGCCATCTACTCTTAGATGATGGCCGCATTGCCGGGGCTTTCGGATTTTTCAAAGATACCGGTAAGTTTGTTGTCTTTAATTCAAAATCAGTAATTTTAGCTACTGGCGGAATGGGAAAAATCTGGAGGATCACAACCAACTCATGGGATAATACCGCTGACGGGATTTCCTTGGCATACTTTGCTGGGGCCGAGTTGAAAGATATGGAATTTGTTCAGTTCCATCCTACTGGTATGGTTTGGCCGCTTGGGGTTAAGGGGCTTTTGGTAACCGAAGCCGTAAGAGGTGACGGGGGGCTTCTAACAAATAACAAAGGCGAGCGTTTTATGGAAAAGTATGATCCCAAGCTTATGGAGCTATCCACCAGAGACCTTGTTGCCCGGGCAATTAACCAGGAAGTAAGGGAAGGGAGAGGGACTGAGCATGGAGGCGTTTATCTTAATATCTCACATAAACCTTCTGCTTATGTAAAAAAGAAACTGCCAAGTATGTATGATCAGTTTTTAGAATTCGCTGATCTGGATATAACAAAGCAGCCCATGGAAGTTGGGCCTACCTGCCACTATATGATGGGCGGCGTGAGTGTTGACCCCCAGACACAGATGTCAACTACAGACGGTTTATTTGCGATTGGAGAAATAGCCGCAGGTTTACACGGCGCTAACAGGTTGGGAGGAAATTCTTTGTCTGACTTAATAGTTTTTGGCCGGCGTGCCGGTAGCGCCGCCGCCGATTACGCAAAAGGTATGAAATCTTTACCGATTATAGATCAAAAGGAAATTGATGAGCACAAGGATTGGCTCTTTTCTTTCTTTGAAACAAAGAGTGATTGCCCTCCATCCTTAGTACATACGAAGTTGCAAGACATCATGGAGAGAGATGTTGGCTTGATTCGTGATGATGAAGGCTTGAAAAAGGTATTAAGTGATTTAGACAGTTTGAGCCAACAGTATAAGAATACCTACCTTGAAGGCAATCTTCAATATAATTTCGGTTGGCACATTGCTATATCTCTGAAATTTATGCTGATTACTGCTAAGATAGTTTCTCGGGCATCTCTTGAAAGAAAGGAGAGCCGAGGGGCGCTTTACCGGAAAGATTTTCCCAAGGCCGAGGAGGAATGGGGTGGAAAAAGTGTTGTTATTAAAAATAAGGACGGCAATATGTCGGTCAGCACTGTGCCGATTCAGCCGATGCCTTCTAATTTAGAGGATTACATAAAAAAAGAGAAAGAAGAATGGCTGAACAAACAAAAGTAAAATTCCTAGTCTTTAGAGGGACAGAAGAAGACAATACTTTAAAGGAGTACACCATTGACTTTGTGGAAGGTATGGTTGTTTTAGATGCTATGCTCGAAATACAGGCTAAGTATGCCTCTGATCTGGGTATACGATGTAATTGTAAAGCGGCAAAATGCGGCTCCTGCACCGCCGAAGTTAATGGTATGCCCCGGCTTATGTGTAAGACACGCCTGAGCAGTTTACCGGTGGATAAACCGATAGTCATAAGGCCTTTAAAGGCTTTTCCTCTGATAAAAGACTTGGTAAGCGATATATCCTGGAATTATGAAGTAAACCGCAAAATTACCCCCTTTACTCCCAAAGAGGATTGTGATTGGCGTATCTATCAGGATGATGTGGATCGGGTTCAGGAATTCCGTAAGTGTATAGAGTGTTTCCTTTGCCAGTCCACTTGTCACGTTCTCAGAACTCATGACAAAAAGGACTCCTATTTCGGGCCGCGTTTTCTAGTTAGACTGGCTGGTTTGATTATGCACCCGCTGGATAGCATTGATCGCACAGAGCATGTAAAGGAACAGGCTGGTATAGAATACTGTAACATTACCGGCTGTTGCAGTGAGGTTTGTCCGGAGAAGATAAAAATCACTGATAATGCGATAATTCCCTTAAAGGAACGAACGGTCAGCCGATATTACGATCCTTTAATAAGTATCTTCCGTTATTTCTTTAGAAAGAAGAAGTAGACTCGTTTTATTTTTCTTATTTAAAACTTTACTCTAAAGAGAAGAGATATTAAAAGATAACTATGAATATTTATATTGCTGCTACCAGACAGAATGACGGTAAAACTGTAGTATCCTTAGGCCTTCTAAGTGCCTTAAGAAAACGTGTAAAAAATATAGCCTACATGAAGCCAGTAGGCCAACAGTATCGTGTTATTGATGGCAAAAAGATCGACAAGGATGCTATTTTAATGGATAAGATCTTTAACTTCAATGAGAAATTACCGGATATGAGCCCCATAGCTATCCCCAAGGGGTTCACTGAAAACTATATTCTTCGCGGTAAGCGTATCAATCTAGAGAATAAAATTAAGCGTGCCTATAATAATTTAGCTAAAAACAATGATTTTATTTTAATAGAGGGCACAGGTCATGCCGGTGTTGGCTCGGTCTTTGATATGTCTAATGCTGATGTAGCCAAGCTTCTAGGTGCAAAGGTCATTATAGTTAGTTGTGGCGGCATAGGCAGGCCAATTGATGAAATCATGTTAAATCGTGCTCAGTTTGATGCTAGGGGGGTTGAAGTCTTAGGAGTAATAGTTAATAAGGTACGAAAAAGTAAGTATAAAAAAATCGATCGCTTAATCAGAAAAGGCTTAGCTAGAAAAAAAACCGATGTTTTAGGCACAATCCCTTTTGAAGAAGTGCTTTCAAATCCAACTGTTTCTGAGCTTCTTGAGGACTTGAAAGGAGAATTAATCTGTGGACATGGCGGTTTAAACAGAGCCGTTGAACGTTTTGTTATTGGTGATGTTGTGGCTCACCAGGTTTTAGATTACTTCTCTGGCGGCACTCTCTTAATAACTCCGGGAAATCGTGAGGATATAATTTTTTCAGCCCTCAGCGGATGGGTTTTAGGAGTTGCCAATAAGTATAATATCTCCGGTATTGTAGCTACTTATGGCAAGCGTCCTCCTCAGAAAATAATAGATGTCATTGATAGGACTAATATACCGTTAATAGTTGTTGAGGAGGACTCATTTTCCACTGCTCGTGAGATTAATAATATGATCTTTAAACTAAGAGCTGAAGATAAACCAAAGATTAAAAAAACTGAAGATTTGATTGAAAAATATGTTGATGTAGACAAAATTTTTAAGTTGATAAAGAATAAATGATTGCAAATTTTTTAGATCAAAAACCAAATATAGCCAAAAATTCATTTATTGCTAAAAACTCTTCAGTTATCGGAGGAGTAAGTCTTGGTGAATATAGTAGTATTTGGTACAATGTAGTGGTAAGAGCAGATATAAATGAAATAAAAATAGGCTCATATACTAATATTCAGGATGCTTGCGTGCTTCACGTTGAAGATTATCTAGGCCTTTATATAGGTAACTTTGTTACTGTTGGCCACTCAGCCATTCTTCATGCCTGTAAAATTTGTGATTATGCTCTTATTGGCATGGGAGCTATAGTGCTTAATGGGGCTGTAATCGAAGAGGGTGCACAAGTTGCAGCTGGAGCTTTAGTGTCACCGAATAGCACTATTTCAGCTAATAGCTTGGCTATGGGTGTTCCGGCAAAAGTCGTACGAAAATTAAGTCCAGAGGAACAAGAAGATAATAAAGTCTGGGCTAAAAAATACTGGAAAATCTCAGCTCAACACCTAATACTTAATCAATCCTAGAGTTATATTACTTAAGGAGGGACAATGGCTAAAAATAAAATTCTTATTATTGATGACGACCTTGATTTTATCGAGTCTACAAAAGTAGTTTTAGAAGCTCACGACTACGAAATATTTATTGCTACTAACAAAGATGATGGTTTAAAAGAAATCGCTAAGTGTAATCCCGCACTTATAATTTTAGATGTTATGATGCAGCGGATGAGCGATGGTTTTGATTTGGCCAGGAAGCTTAAGACTATGGATAATTATAAAAATATACCGATCCTTGTTTTAACTGCAGTTGGTGAAAAGACAGGATTTAAATTTTCTGCTGATGCTGGTGATGAAGCTTGGTTGCCGGTTGAAGACTATTGCGAAAAGCCGATTGAACCGTCAGTTTTACTTGAAAAAGTTAGTAAATTATTAAATAAATAATTATGAGTAAAATATACATAGCTGGAGCTCTACGAACTCCTATTGGCGGTTGCTCTCAGAGCTTAAAAGAAGTTTCAGCTGTTAGCTTGGGTGCACTTGTAATCAAAGGCCTTATTGAGAAGAGCCAGATTGATTCAAGGCTGGTTGATGAGGTTATACTTGGCAATGTTGTAAGTGCCGGTCTTGGCCAAAATCCAGCTAGACAATCTCTAGCAAAGGCAGGCTTGCCTTTGGTAATCCCGGCTTTTACCATAAATAAAGTTTGCGGCTCGGGCCTTAAGTCAGTAATTTTAGCTATCCAGGCAATTAAAAGCCAGGATGCAGATATAATTATTGCCGGAGGTACTGAAAGCGCCTCAGGTTGTCCTTATATATTTGCCCGCAATAAAAAAATTCATGACTTAACAAGAGCCGATGCCTCAGACACACTTTTTTCTGATGGTCTCTGGTGTAAGTTAGATAATAAATACATGGGGGAGATTGCTGAATATACGGTTAAGAAGTTTAATATATCCCGTCAGGATCAAGATAAATATGCTTATAATAGCCATCAGAAGGCTTGCAAAGCTGTTGAAACCGGTTTATTTAAAGATGAGATCATTGGTGTTCCCACAAAACCTGATACCGTTGTAAGTTTTGATGAGAAGCCAAGGAGAAACATTTCCTTAGAGAGACTGGCTAATCTTCCCGCGGCATTCATTGATAAAGGTACAGTCACTGCGGGAAACTCTTCAGCCCCGGCTGATGGGAGCGCGGCTTTAATTATTTGTTCTGAAAAAGGCCTTAAAAAGGCAGGTATTGAGCCCCTAGCTGAGATAATTGGTTACTCTGCTGCTACTAAAGAGGCAAAACTTGTTTTTACTACTGCGGCTGAGGCAATCAATAATTGTCTTAAGAAAATAGATTTAAAAGCCTCAGATATAGATATTTTTGAAGTAAATGAGGCCTTTTCAGTACAAGCCTTAGTTACTATTGAACAAACTGGTTTGGACGTATCCCGGCTCAATCTTTTCGGGGGAACGCTTGCTCTTGGTCATCCTCTTGGTGTATCCGGGGCCAGGGGCTTGGTTACTCTTATGAATGTACTTAAGCATGAGAATAAAAAAATCGGTTTAACTTCTGTATGCCTCGGCGGCGGTTCTGCATTAGCTTTAGCTATTCGTAGGCTATAGTTAAAATTATCAGTTTATTTAAGATGGAAATCAGTAAAGGCGAGGGTTATCTCCTTAGGGAAAGAATCAGCTGGCTTATTAAGCTTCGCTGGATAGCAGTCCTAGGAGTTTTTTTATCAATATCTTTGGCCCGGCTGCTTTTTTTAATTGATTTCGCCACTACTCCTTTATACATAATCACCGCCTCCCTAATTGTCTACAATCTAGTCTTTTCATTTTGGATTTACAAAATAAAAAAGACAGAATCAAAGAACATAATTCTTTTTAATATTGTTGCTAACCTGCAAATATTCATCGATTTATCCTTCTTGGCAGCTTTAATCCATTTCTCAGGAGGAGTTGAGAATCCTTTTATTTTTTATTTTATTTTCCACATCATTATTGCAGGAATTTTACTTAGTCGTTGGCATGCCTTCCTCCAGACAACTTATGCTAATTTATTATTTTTAGTAGTTGTTTTTTGCGAATATTACGAAATCATACCACATTACTGTCTCATCGGAGTAGTCCCTTATACCCTACATAAAGAGATTGTTTATGTTTTTGGGTTATCTTTTGTCTTTATTAGTACTTTATATATAGCCGGATATATGGCAAGCTCTATATCAAAGCGTTTGAGAGAAAGAGAGGGTAAACTTAGTGAGGCTAATAAACTTCTTGAAGAGAAGGACTATATTAAAAGCCAGTATGTATTAAGGGTTACCCATGATATCAAAGAAGATCTAGCAGCTATACAAAGCTGTATTGATCCTGTAACTGACGGCTTTACTGGAGATCTTAATAGCCAACAGGCGAATTTGCTATCCCGGGCAAAGTTACGTAGTCAAAAGCTTATATTTTTCGTCAATTCTCTCTTGGCCATTACCAAGATGAAATTAAACAAAAAGATTGAAAAGGAAAGTTTTTCTCTATATAGGCTACTAGAAGAAATAGCTGAAAGCATGCGCCTGAGGACAAAAAACAAAGGTCTAAATTTTGAAGTTAAGTTAGATCGAGCAATAGCCGATGTAATCGGTGTTAGAGTATATCTTCAGGAAGCCATTACTAATATATTAGCTAATGCTATTAAATATACTCCTTCAGGTGGTAAGGTTTTATTTGAGGCAGGTTTAAGAAATAATCTTGTTTTAATTAAAATTCAGGATGACGGCATAGGGATACCCAAAGAGGATCTGTCTTATGTTTTTGATGAATTTTATCGGGCCAGCAATGCCAGAAAGCAGGAGAAGCAAGGTACTGGCCTGGGTTTATCTTTGGCAAAGAAAGTTATCCAAATTCATAAGGGCAAAATATGGGTTGAATCACAAGAGGGCAAAGGGGCAATATTTTTTCTTGAATTACCAAAAAACTCTGCTAAGATATAATCTCAATTTTTGATAATATAATATTTCTTAATATTTATCTATATTTTTAATGAATATTCTTACATTTAAAGGCGGTTACAGGTTTAAAGGGTTTACCGGCCGGGCTGCTAATAAACTCATAACTCTTGATCTGCCTTCTACCGTCAGAATCCCCTTAAGACAGGGCTTTGGATCTACACTCACACCGAAGGTTGGTGTAGGTGATGGGGTTAAAGCCGGTCAAATCATTGCCCAGGATGATAAGCTTGTTTCTTCACCCATACACTCCTCAGTTAACGGTACAGTTACTAAAATTGAAAAGGTAAATTATTTCAAAAGATCAATTGATATGGTAACAATTGAATCTGACGGCGATCCGGGCTACGAGAAATTAGCTGGGGCGACCAAGGAGTGGGAAAAGCTTCCAAATCAGGAAATTGAAGAGTTAATCTATAAATCAGGTGCTAGCTCATTAAACCGGGAAGGAATACCAACTAGCTTTAAGAGTTCGATTATTAACTCTGAAGAAGTAGTTGATTTAATTATCCACGGCATAAGTTCTGAAGCCTACAATGCTTCATTAAAGACCCTTCTGGAAGGAAAGAATTTATATAATTTTGTTGAAGGCATAAAGATACTTAAAAAAATTATGCCTAAGGCTAGGATTCATTTAGCTCTTAATTCCCGTAAAAAAGATATAATTGAAAGTGTAAAAAAACTAACGAGTAACATTGAAGGTTTAAAAATCCATGCTTTGTATTCAAAGTATCCTCAAGGATATGATGAAGTCTTAATTCCTACTATTTTAGGTAAAAAATTCCCCTATGGTTATTCAGCTGCCAATATTGGTATCGTAGTTTTGATGTTGCAAACTGTTTTGCATGTTTACGATGCTGTAGTTAGAGGCAAACCCTTAATTGAGCGAATTCTTGCTTTTTGCGGACAGGCCTTTAAAGAAAACTTACACGTAAAGGTTAGAGTCGGGAGTAGCCTGGCTGATATTTTAAAGGATAGATTATTTACTCATTTTAAACATAGAGTTGTGCTAAATAGCCTTCTTACCGGAGTCGAATTAGCTGATTTGAGTTTACCGATAAGTAGGGAATTTTCCCAGATTATAGCTATCCGTGACGATGATTTACGAAGATTTCTTAATTTTATGCGGCCAGGCTTTCATAGTGATTCATACTCCAATACCTTTATCTCCCAATTTGTAAAAGTAGGTAAAATAGCAACTACAAATTTAAGGGGTGATCAAAGACCATGTATCCAGTGTGGATACTGCAGCGAGGTTTGTCCGGTGGATATTATGCCGACAGTATTAGATCGCTATATAAAACTTGGTATCAACGAGACTCTTATGCGTTTTGGTATTTTTAACTGTATTGAATGTAATCTTTGTTCTTATATCTGTCCCAGTAAGATACATTTAGCGAATAACTTAAAAGACGCGAAAACAAAATTGATTGAAGCTGGCTGCGATAATTCACTTTGTATTTTGCCAAAATTTAACTTAAAAGGTCTAGATGATTATAAAGGTGTAAAAAACCTTAGGTAATTTTATCAAGGAGTAAAGAGTGTTAGGAATTTTACGGAGAATTTTAGATGAGGCCGAAAAAATTATCAAGAAAACCCCGATCTTGAAGAATTTTTTTCCGGTTTTTGAAGCAACTGATGATTTCTTTTTTGCAACTAAAAAAACTACCAGATTTGCACCTCATTTTTTAGATGGTATTGATATCAAGCGCTTCATGAGCTTTGTTATTATTGCTTTAATCCCGGCAACCATTGCCGGTGTATATTTTTTCGGACTCAGGGTTTTGCTGGTGATTGCCATTTCTTATGCTGCCGGAGGATTGGTTGAAGTTGCTTTTTCAGTTGGCCGCAAGAAACCACTCTATGAAGGATTTTTAGTTACCGGTCTTATTTTTCCTTTAATTTTACCGCCGACAATTCCTCTATGGATGGTTGCCTTGGGAGCTAGTTTTGGCGTATTTTTCGGAAAAGAGGTTTTTGGCGGAACCGGAAGAAATATTTTCAATCCGGCTTTGGTAGGTAGAGTTTTTTTGAGTTTGGCCTTCCCAGAGTATTTTGCAACAATGTGGCAAAAGCCTTTTTGGGGAGGATTGGGCGGCTTTGTGAAATTTATGCCTGATTCAATTACCGGAGCCACCCCCTTAATTAATTTTAAATCAACTCAAGACGTAGCCACTTGGCCTTGTTTACTCATGGGCAATTTACCTGGTTCAATCGGAGAAACATTTCGCATTGGAATAATAATTGGAGGCGTCCTTTTATTACTGGTTAAAATCGCTGAATGGCGGATTTCCTTAACATATATTGCCAGTGCTTTTATAGTATCTTTTATAGGACACATATTCTTACCGGAGAGCTTTGCCCCGCCTTTATTTCAAATTTTAAGCGGTGGCTTATTGTTTGGCGCTTTTTTTATGGCTACAGATCCGGTATCCGGACCCCTAACTCATCAGGGTCGCTGGATTTACGGTATCCTTTTAGGTGTGCTGACAATCTTAATAAGGACCTTTACTGGGTTCGTAGAAGGGGTAATGTTTGCCATACTATTGATGAATGCCTGCGCGCCTTTAATTGATACAATTATCATAAATATAAAGTTTAAAGATATACCTCAAGTTGAGGAAGCCTAAAGCTAACCATGTTTTTTAAAAAGATTAAAGATGTAATTTTTATAATCCTCTTGGGAAGTTTATGCACCCTAGCTTTATTAGGGATCAGAGGATACACTCTTCCCATAATTACCCAATATGAGGAATTCAAGTTTAAATCGACGATTCTCGATGCAGCTGGTATTGAGTATTCAGAAGATAATGCTGAGCAAGTTTTTGAAGATAGTATTCGTATTGTCCAAGCCGGTAATCTAGCTTATTACTTATCACCGGAAGGCTCATATATCTTTGAGTTTAAAGGCCGCGGTCTCTGGGGACCGATAAGGGGTGTTATAACTTTGGAGGAGGATCTTAAGACGATCGAAGCTATGCGGATCATATCCCAGGAGGAGACACCGGGGTTAGGAGCCAGAATAACTGAAGATTCCTATCTCACTGGCTTTAAGGGCAAGGTTATGAATCAGAGGTTAACTCTTGCCCTAAGACGTAAAGCAATACATAATAATGAGATAGATTCAATAAGCGGGGCAACCCTTACCTCAACAGCTCTAATTTCTATGATAAATGAGTATGTAGAGATTTTTAGAAAGAAAATAATAAACTAAGATGCGCTTAAGTAAGATATTTTATACTCGGGGCTTTCGTACATTCAGTAAAGGGTTTTTTAAGGAAAACACCGTCTGCTGCCAACTCTTAGGGCTATGTTCAGCTCTGGCTGTAAGTAATAAGGTGGAGAATGCTCTTGCCATGGGCTTGGGTGTGGTATTTGTTTTGATTGCATCTTCGTTTCTAGTTTCCTTGTTGAGGAATTTTATACCATCTCAATATCGAATTATTACCTTTATGATTATAATATCAACTCTGGTTATTGTTGTTGATCAATTCCTGAAAGCATATTTCCCCTTAATTAGTAAACAGCTGGGTCCTTATGTCGCTTTAATAATAACTAATTGTATTCTTATGGGCCGCCATGAGGCTTTTGCTGCTAAAAACCCTGTGTCTTACTCGATTCTCGATGCTATTGGTAATAGTTTAAGTTATACCTACTCTTTATTATTAATTGCTTCTATAAGAGAAGTCTTGGCTTTCGGAACTTTTTTTAATATCCAGGTAATGCCAGCAAACTTTAGTCCTTGGATAGTTATGGCTATGGCTCCGGGAGCATTTTTTCTTCTAGCTTTATATATTTGGTTATTTAGGATAACAGCTAAATTGCAACCCGAAAAGGAGATGTGATATGGAGCTTAACCCCTTAATGATTTTTATTGCTGCAATTCTTACCCATAACATTGCTCTATCCTATTTGCTAGGTATGTGTCCGCTTTTAGCGATGAGCCGGCAAACCAATACAGCCATTGGTATGGGCATAGCTGTTATTTTTGTAATGACCATAACTGCAATTGTTAACTGGCTTCTATATCACTTTGTATTAATACCAAGTGGATCAGAAATAATGTCTTATCTGGTTTTTATTATTGTAATCGCCAGTGTAGTTCAGTTGCTGGAGATGATAATAGAAAAATTCTTTCCTCGCTTACAGAGCTCGTTTGGGATTTTCTTGCCATTGATAACGGTTAATTGTACTATTTTGGCAGTATCTTTATTTATGGTCTTACGTACTTATAATTTCTGGCAGACTGTACTTTTTTCTTCTGGTTCGGGAGTCGGTTGGGCCTTGGCCATAACTATAATTGCAGCTATTCGTGAGAAACTGCGCATGGTTTCTGATGTACCACAGGGTCTTAGAGGTGCAGGCATTACTATGGTTATTGCCGGTATCTTATCACTGGCCTTTATGGGTTTTTCCGGAATGGTCGATATACAGTAAGAGGAATTTTATAATGTTAACTTTCATAGTTATAAATAGCATATTACTGGCAATCGCTCTTCTCTTGGTTATAGCTGAGAAGTTTTTAGTTACCTATGGAGAGTGCTCAGTAATTTTAAATGGCGATAAAACTTTTAATGTAATGGGGGGAGAGAGCGTATTGGCTTATCTTAATCAGCATAAATTATTCATTCCTTCAGCCTGCGGCGGTAAAGCTACTTGCGGGTTTTGTAAATTAAAGGTTTTAAGCGGCGGAGGAAATATCCTACCTACAGAAGAAGTTTATGTCACAAAACAGGAGAGTAAAGAAGGTTATAGATTGGCTTGCCAGGTTAAGGTAAAAAAAGACGTTAATATCTATATCCCGGAGTATCTTCTCGGTGCCCAAGAGTATGAATCTGTAGCCTCAGAGATTATCCAGTTGACCCACGATATAAATATACTTAAGCTTAAAATACTGGGTGATAAAAAAATCAAATTTTTACCTGGTCAATATGTACAATTTAAAATTCCTGGTACGGATGAATACCGGGCTTATTCAGTTGCCAGCTCTCCGGATAATACCGATTATGTGGAACTAATAATCAGGCTTGTGCCGGGAGGGTTGTGCTCGACTTATGTTCACAAGGTTTTAGAAACTGGGGAAAAAGTTATTTTTACCGGACCATTCGGTGATTTTTATCTCCGGGAAGAAACTGATACTGATATCGTTGCCATCGGCGGAGGAGCAGGTATGGCTCCAATCAGATCAATACTCTACTACTTAGCTTCTCGGGGGATGAAGCGCAAATTTTATTATTTCTTTGGCGCTCGCACTGCTCAGGATTTATTTTTTACTAAGGAACTTAAAGAAGTTGAGAAAGAATTTCCTAATTTTAAATACATCCCAGCTATTCAAGACCCTGAACCTAAAGACAATTGGGAAGGGGAGGTTGGATTTGTTACTCAGGCCGCAGAAAAATTTCTTGATAAAACTAGCAAAAAAACAGCTTATCTTTGTGGGCCACCACCGATGATTGATGCTGCGGTCACTGTTCTTGCCCGAAAAAATATCCAACCTGAGGATATACACTACGACAAGTTCTAATTTAGTGCTAAAAGCTAAAATAGCATAACTCCTTTAATACTAGGGATTTAAAAAATGAGAAAAAATCTTGACAAATGATACAAATATGGTATCATTTGGGTGAGAATAAAGGTTTTAAAGGTAGGTAGTAACCTAGTTAAAAAGGAGGAAAATATGGAAGAACAATGTATTCTCAAAGTAGGCGATAAAGTGCCTGATTTTACCATGCAGGCATACTTACCGGCTAAAGGTGATTTCTCAGAAATTAGCTTTTCAGAAATACAAAAAAGTGGTAAGTGGCTGGTGCTTTACTTTTATCCGGCTGATTACACCTTTGTCTGTCCGACTGAGCTAGCTGATGTTGGCGGAATTTATCCCCAATTGCAAAAGGAAAATGTTGAGCTTGTTGCTATAAGCACTGATACTCATTTTGTACACTATGCCTGGCAGCAACATGAAAAGCTTCTTGCCGACATCAAGTATCCTATGGGGGCAGATCCAACTCACGTTGTTTCTAAAGCCTTTGGTGTTTATGATGAGGCCAGCGGCCTTGCTCTTCGGGGGACTTTTGTAATTAACCCTGAAGGGGTAATCCAGGGTTCAGAAGTAAATTATTTTCCTGTTGGCAGGAATTCTGATGAGCTCTTAAGAAAGTTTAAAGCTTTCAAATATGTAAGTGAAAACCCACAACAAGTTTGCCCAGCCAAATGGGAAAAAGGCAAGCAAACTTTGGTACCGGGAAAAGATATAGTTGGTAAAGTAGGTGAGCAGCTCTCAGCTGCTAAAGTATAATTAAAAAAGGGGGTATCGCGATGCAAGTTACTATTAAGCATATGCTTCGAGAAGTTGCCCATTGTTCCGAGGGCTGTAGTATTTTGTCCTGGGCATGACGCTAAACTACCCGACGTTTTTATTGAGGATATTATGAAATTATTAACCAGAGACACTGACTATGCAATTATGGCTTTGCGCTTTATTGCTCAAAGTAAAAAGGAAAAGGTAACTGTGGCTGAACTAGTTAAGGAGCTTGATATACCAAAGCCATTTTTGAGGAAGATACTGCAGATTTTAAATCAGAGAAAACTTCTTAAGTCGTATAAGGGCCAGGCGGGAGGATTTTCTTTAGCTAAGACAGAAAAGAAGATAAACTTAGTTGACTTAATTGAGATCTTTCAGGGAGAGATTGAATTTGCTAATTGTATATTCAAAAACTATGTTTGTCCTCAACTGGCAACTTGTAAAGTAAAAGAAAAAATGGACAATATACAGGAGTATGTGATTGCCGAATTAAAATCAGTGACTTTAGACTCTTTGATTCACAAGAAGAAGTAATTGCAATAATAATTATGCGTCTACACTATTTACAACACGTTTGGTTTGAAGATTTAGGAGTAATTGAAGACTGGGCCAAGAATAAAGATTTTGAAATATCGAAGACAGCGCTATTTGAAAATTATAAGCTACCTTCCCTTAGCGATTTTGACTTCTTAGTTGTTATGGGCGGGCCCATGGGCATAGATGATGAGGAGAAATACCCCTGGTTAGGTGAAGAAAAAGAATTTATAAAAAAAGCCATTACCAGCGGCAAGCATGTCTTGGGAGTGTGCTTAGGGGCTCAACTCATTGCTAATGTTTTGGGAGCTAAAGTCTATAAGAATGCCAATAAGGAAATTGGCTGGTTTAAACTAAAGAAGGTAAGTGATAATTTTGATTTTTCTGTAGATGAATTCATGGCCTTTCACTGGCATGGAGATACTTTTGATTTGCCTGGTAAAAGTATTCGTTTATTTGAGAGTACTGCTTGTAAAAACCAAGCTTTTCTGTACAATAATAAGGTATTAGCCTTGCAGTTTCATCTAGAAGTTAAAGCAGCTGGAGTAGGGCGCTTAATTGAGGAGTGTGCAGATGAGTTGGTCGGTGGAGACTATATCCAGAGTCCAGGTACTATTTTTGAAAAGTTAAACCACCTGGATTCTTGCAATAAGCTTATGTATAGTCTATTGGATAATTTGACGAACAATACTTAACCAGGAGGAGATAATGGAGAAAAAACTCGAAAAAGCAATGAATGCACAATTAACTAATGAATTCTATTCAGCCTATCTATACCTATCTATGGCTGCTTATTTTGAATTTGAAGGTCTAACCGGGTTTAGCCATTGGATGAAGATGCAGCACCAGGAAGAATTTTTGCATGTGAGAAAATTCTTTGACTTCATAAATGACCGCGGTAGTAAGATAGAACTAGATGCAATTAAAAAGCCGCAATCGACTTTTACCTCAATTGAAGATGTTTTTAATAAAACCCTTGAACATGAAGTTGGTGTTACTAAAAAAATTAATGATTTATATGCTTTGGCCCGCGAATTAAATGATAATTCCTGTTGTGTGTTTTTACAGTGGTTTATCAATGAGCAAGTTGAAGAAGAAAAAGTAACTAATGATGTTCTCTCACGCTTAAAATATGCTGGTAATGAGCCAGCAGGGATATTGATGGTTGATAAGGAGTTAGGGGCAAGAGCAGCTCCGAGTTTGACTCCCGAGGCCTAAAGTATTTTATGAAAAAGCCTAAGAGTAAGAAGAAATTAATTTGTGTAATCTGTAAAGGAGATAAAAAAATCCAAAGTAAAGAAAAGTGCTGTAATCCAAAAATGTTATCAAGAGATAAAGGCAGCTGGAATATATAGATTAAGTTTTTGTTAGTATTATAAGTAAAAGGAGGATTCATGAAGAAATTTGTTTGTTCAGTCTGTGGATATGTACATGATGGAGACAGCCCACCGGATAAGTGCCCAACTTGTGGAGCGACTGCTGATAAGTTTAAAGAGCAAGCTGCTTCAAGTGGTGGCTTAGTTTGGGCTGATGAACATAAAATTGGCGTAGCCAAAGGTGTAGATGAAGAAGTCATTAAAGGCCTAAAAGCTAACTTTATGGGTGAATGTACTGAAGTTGGCATGTATTTGGCTATGGGTCGGCAAGCTGCCCGTGAAGGTTATACAGAGGTAGCAGAAGCTTATCAACGCATTGCTTTT
>CAJXAF010000012.1 GCA_913050175.1 uncultured bacterium | reverse complement strand
CTTACCTATGCAAAAAATAAAAAAGGTATAGCTGTAGTAATATCTCCGGATGATGCTTTTAAGTATATGAGTTTCTATGGCCCTTATGTAAAAGACGCTGGTATCCCGGAAACTTAAAAGGTTAGAGATCTTTTTATGAATAGCCAGACAAAGGTAAAAGTTAAGACCGTTCTTGGCAAAATGCCATCTCTCTGGAAGAGAAGAGTTGCCTTCTTTGCTAATATTTTAAGTTTATTCTATGGTAATGATACTGAGACCTTAGTATTGCGTAAAGCCATCGGCAATCTAGAGACTTACGGCAGCCGCCTGGTTCCAATTATTAATCTTATGTATGGGGGCAAGTCTAATGTTTTAGTCTTAGAGCGCCAGCCCAACCCGGAATTAATTAAATACTTTGAAAATGAACTTGGCTTAATAATTCCTCAAATAAAGGTTTTAAGCCATAAGGATTACTTGTCAGTTTTAGAGGCCAAGAGTAATTTTAGTACACCGCTTAAATCACTGATTAAAGATATATCGGCTCATCAAAGCCAGTGGATTGACGCTTATATAACTGATGAACCCTTAGTTAAGTTTTCCCGTATTTGTTCAAAAAAAGTTGTTACTTCGCCAAAGGGAAGCCATAAGGGTAATAATAAATTATTACTTTACCAGTATTTGCGTTCAGCGGGTTTGCCGGTTTTTGAGACTTTTATAGCTGGTAATCAATCAGAAGTTAAGCTTGCTTTGGGAGATTTAAAAGATAAAGGCTATAATTCGGCAGTCATAAAAGCCCAAATCGGCGCCTCCGGCATAGGCATGAAAATAGTAAATTTAAACCAGGCTAATTTCAAAGTTTCAGATTATATTTTTTATGAAGGTCCCTGCTTGGTCCAAGGCTGGCTGGATTCATCTATACCCGGTGTAAAATATATCGGTTCTCCCAGCGTACAGGTATTTTTAAGCGACGACTCTATTACTTCTTTTGATGTTACCGGTCAATTCTTGAGTCATGATAGTGTTCATGAGGGTAATATTTCTCCGCCACCGTACCTTCTTAATAATAAAAAGCTTTTGGATGAAATCTTTCGCCAAGTTAAACTTGCCGGTACCTGGCTTCATGACCAGGGGTATAGGGGGGCCGCTAGTTGTGATTTTCATATTATTAAGAGCAAAATTAAGCCGGAAGTTCATCTCTGTGAGATAAATGCTCGCGTAACCGGGGCAACTTATCCTTCTTTATTATCACGTTTCTTCTTGCCCAAAGGGGCCTGGCTTATGCGTAATATATTGTTTGATCCTCCGGCTAAGGATATAAACTTGCTTAAAGCCTTAAATAAGCATAAACTATTATTTAAGATCGGGAAAACTCAAGGGATTATGCCATTTAACTTTAATTACAATAAAAAAGGTGATATTGTAAAAGGACAGTTTTTATTTTTGGCTAAGACGCTAGATGCAGTAAATAAATTATTTAAGAGCTTAAGTAATATTTCTTCGCTAAACTCTAATTTGGGCAGGAATTAAAAAAATGGCTATTTACGGGAAAAAAGATGTAAAAGAACGTATAGTGGCGTTAACTAGAGACTTGATACTGATTCCCAGTACTGTTTCAAGACCAGTTGAGCGTCTTCGTTGCTATGAGTTTATAAAAAATCATTTAGAAGCTTTAGATCAGATAAAGGTGCGTGAGTATGAGTCTAAGGGGATCCCATCGCTTTTGGCAACTGCAGAAGGCATTAATAAGCCAAAAATACTTCTTTGTGGCCACTTAGATGTAATTGATCATCCTGATAAGGCTAGTTATCATTCAGTTGTTAAGGAAGGACGTATTTATGGTCCTGGTTCCGGTGATATGAAAGGAGCTTTAGCAATACTGCTTGAGGTCTTTAGAAATATTCATTCTCAAAAGCCCGACGCTTCTTTAGGTATTGCTATTACTAGTGATGAGGAGTCAGGCGGAGCCTCAGGAATTGGTTTTCTTGTAGCAAGGAAAGGTTTAAGTTGCAAGAGTGCAATCATTCCTGACGGGGGCTCTTTAAACGAGATTACTGTCGAAGAAAAAGGAATCTTACATCTTAAGATTTCTAGCTATGGTCATCCGGTCCATTCAGCCAGGCCCTGGTTGGGAAAAAACCCAATCCAAGAGCTAATGGGAGGGATAATAAAAGTTCAGTCTTATTTCGATAGCCTTAAGACCGAAGGGCATTGGTATCCAACTTGTGCAGTAACCATTATCAGTACGGAGAATAAAACAATTAATCGTATTCCTTCACAAGCTCAAGCGGTACTTGATATACGTTTTCCGCCACCGTTTAAAGTTGATTCTCTTACTTCTAAGATAAAAGAGATTCTGGGAAAAAATTATGGGATTGAAAAAATTCTCGGGGCTGGGCCAACTCACCTTTCTCCTGATCCCCTTTATCAGAAGATCACCGAAGAGGTTACAGGGAAGAAGGCTGTATTTATACGTGATGATGGCGGCAGTGATGCCCGCTATCTGGCTCCCCGGGGTATTCCGGTAATGATGTCCAGGCCGATTGTGGGAAATCTTCACGCTGAAGATGAATGGGTTGACATTGACTCTATGGTGTTATTATATGAGATATACGAACGTTATCTTTTAAATAAACTTTAAAATGAGTGCAGTAATTTCTTTTTCTTTTCTTTGCCTTCTTTTACTCCTGGGAAAATTTTTACGAATCAGGGTAAAATTATTTCAAAAGTTATACCTTCCTTCCTCAGTTATTGCCGGATTCTTAGGCCTGGCAATAATTCAGCTTTTTGGTGAGTCAATGCCTGGGGAGTGTTTTCTTGGTTGGAACCAGCTACCGAGTTTTCTTATAAATATAGTTTTTGCTGCCCTTTTCCTCGGTGTTACAATACCGTCCCTATCAACTGTTTGGAAAAAATCAGGTCCTCAGCTTGTCTATGGACAAATTGTTGCCTGGGGCCAGTATGTTGTAGGCTTAGGAGTGGCAATACTTGTTTTAACTCCTTTGTTTTCAGTTCCCGATTTTTTTGGAACTCTAATACCGGTTGGTTTTGAAGGAGGGCACGGCACAGCTGCCGGCTTAAAGCCGACCTTTGACTTGCTTAATTGGTCTGAAGGCGTGGATTTTGCTCTAGCTTCGGCAACAGCCGGCATAGTCTCAGCTATTGTTGTGGGAATGATTCTAATTAACTGGGCTGTAAGAAGAAAAATCACCACAAAGTCAGCGAATCTTGAATCAATACCTGAGAGCAATATTGTCGGCGTCTACGACCTTAAAACTAGGCCAGTAGCCGGCTTTCAAACAGTATCAGCTGATTCTGTTGATAGTTTGGCTTTACACTTAGCCTTTATTGGGGTTGCGATTTTAATCGGTGTTGGTTTAAAAAAAATACTCCTTTTAAGTGAACTTTTAATTCCGGCTTTAGCGGCCAGTAAAATACTTCAGGCTTTTCCGCTTTTTCCTCTTTGTATGCTTGGCGGCCTGATTTTACAACTTATTATTACCAGAGTTCTGAAGTTAGATATTGTTGATAATGGTCTTACTCAGCGCCTGTCATCAACAGCCCTTGATTTTTTAGTGGTTGCTGCTATATCTACAATTCGCTTATCTGTAGTTGCCAAGGGCTTCTGGCCGTTTTTTATTCTGGTTTTGGCAGCAATCTTATGGAATGTTTTTTGTGTTATGTTTTTAGCAAAAAGACTATTACCGGATTCCTGGTTTGAGCGGGCAATTGCTGAGATGGGCCAATCCATGGGTATAACCGCAACTGGCTTGTTGTTGCTTCGGGTAGTTGACCCGGAAGCTAAAACCCCGGCCTACTCTGCTTTTGGTTATAAACAGCTGCTCCATGAACCCTTTATGGGAGGAGGCCTTTGGACTTCAATTGCAATACCTTTGGCTATAACCGCAGGGGCAAAACCGGTATTTTTTATAAGTATTGTAGTTATATTTATCTGGTTTATTGTTTGGCGCTGCTTATTTTCTAAACTTAAGAGAACTTCTTAAGTAAAATTAGGAGGGAAATATGATAAAACTAATGAAAGAATTCATGAAAAAAACATTTGCCAATAGGATTCAGACAATCTGGATGCAAATTCTTATGCTATTTAATATAGTAATACCTATTTTTTTCTTTCAAAGCCTAGAGGCAAAAGTGGCTTTGCTCTGTATGCTTATTGCCCTTAGTTTAGGGCTTTTTCTCTTTAAACTTAAAGGTTACACCCGTCTCTTGGGTTTAATGCATTTTCCCTGGATAGGGTTGATTATATTTTTAATTTACCGGATTCCCCGAATGCAGCCCGGTCTTACTTTTGGAATCTGGGTCATAGCTTTAATTGTTTTAAACTCTGTTTCCCTGATTTATGATATTACTGATGTTGTAAAGTATATGGCTGGCCAGAGAGAGGAATTGCGTTAAAATTGAGGTAATTATGTTCAAAAAATTCTTAAAAGTTTTATCAGTAATGCCTTTTTTATTTTTTGTTCAGTTTGGTGCTGGCGCTGATTCAAAGTTTAAGAAAGCTACTTTTGCCGGAGGTTGCTTTTGGTGCATAGAAGCAGCTTTCCAGGAGTTAGAGGGGGTGGTTAGAGTTATTTCCGGCTATACTGATGGCCAGAAAAAGAATCCTACCTATGAACAAGTTTGCTCTGGGACGACTGGGCATTTGGAAGCAGTAGAAATAACTTATGATCCTGAAAAAATTACCTATTCCCAGCTGCTTAGGGTTTTTTGGCGGCAAATCAACCCCACAGACCCTGATGGCCAATTTGTTGACCGGGGCTCGCAATACAGGTCAGCTATTTTTTATCATGATGACCAACAAAGACAGCTAGCTGAAAAATCAAAGGATGAACTCGAGTCTTCCCGGAGGTTTAAGAGACCAATAGTTACAGAGATCAAGGATTTGAGCCAATTTTATAAAGCTGAAAAGTATCACCAGGACTACTATAAAAAAGAGTCGACCCATTACAAAGCTTATCATAATAATTCCGGCCGGCCTCAATTCTTGGACGCAGTATGGCCTGATGAGCTTAAAATAAATAAAAGTAAGGATAAGAATAAAAAATATACAAAACCAAGCGATAAAGAGTTAAAGACTAAATTGACACTCTTGCAATACCAGGTTACCCAGGAGGACGGGACCGAATCAGCCTTTTCTAATGAGTATTTTGACAGTAAGGATGAGGGCATTTATGTTGATATCGTCTCGGGAGAACCGCTTTTTAGTTCAAAGGATAAATTCGATTCAAAGACTGGATGGCCAAGCTTTATCAAGCCTTTAGAAGAATCTAATCTTGTTGAAAGAAAGGATAAAAAACTTTTCACGGTCCGAACAGAAGTAAGAAGTAAACATGCTGACTCGCACTTAGGCCATGTTTTTAGCGATGGGCCAAAGCCGGGAGGGTTGCGCTATTGTATAAATTCAGCTGCCCTTCGCTTTATTCCCAAGGAGGACTTAGCCAAGGAAAATTACCCCGAATACCGGAAACTTTTTGAATAAATTGACTAAAAACATTGTTAATAACTATGGAGACAAAGCGGGAGGTGGTTATGTCTAAAGAAATCAATCGTCGGCAATTTCTAAGCTATGGAGTGAAAGTTGCAATTGGTGCTTTTGCGCTTACAGCTTGTGGAGACTTATTGGCTTTAGGCCAAAATAGGAAAAAAACTTTAAGTGGTATTGTGGTTGGATCTGATAAATTTATTGTTCCCCTGGATGAGCTAAAGCAGAGCCAAGCAATTAGCTTTAAATACAAGAACACAAAGTCAATTTTACTCTATAATGACGGTGAAATAAGGGCTTTTGAGAATATTTGCACTCATAAGGATGGACCTAATCGCTTAGAGGGTAATATCTTGGTTTGTCAGTGGCATGGAGCTACTTTTGACCCTTTAACCGGTGAAGCAATTAAGGGGCCGGCACCTAAAGGTTCTAGGCTACCACCAATAGACATTGAGCTTGTAGATGGAAAGGTCTATTTAGCCTAAAAATTATAGCTTTATTACCTGCCTATAAGGGAGTCAAAGTAAATTAAAAGGCTCTACAAATACCTAATAACCTGTTATAATAGCGGACTCTAATAATTATATCTACTTTTTTGGGGGTTAGGAGTAATAAAATGCTGGAAAAATTTAAAAAACTAGGCTTATCAGACAATACCCTTGAGGCTTTAAAACGTAAGGGCTTTGAGGAGCCGACAAAGATTCAGGAGCAGACTATACCTTTATTGCTTAAGCCTGATATTAACGTTGTTGGCCATGCCCAGACCGGAACCGGTAAAACTGCAGCTTTTGGCCTGCCTTTAATTGAAACCCTCGATGAATCCTCAAAAACAGTTCAAGCTATAATCCTTACCCCGACTAGAGAATTAGCTCTTCAGGTAGCTGAGGAGATTAACTCCTTAAAAGGTAAGAAACGGCTTGAAATTGTTGCAATTTACGGTGGCCAATCAATGGACCAGCAATTGCGCCGCTTGCGCAAAGGTGTAGATATAGTTGTTGGCACACCAGGAAGAGTCAAAGACCATTTACAGCGAAAGAGCCTAAGAATCGAAAATGTATCTTCAGTTATTCTTGATGAGGCTGATGAGATGCTTAATATGGGTTTTATAGATGATGTTGAGGATATCTTATCATATGTTAAGGGCCAGAAGCGGATGTTACTTTTTTCAGCAACTGTACCGGAGAGGATTCTGCGTCTGGCTAAAAAATACATGCCTAAGTATCATTTGGTCCGGGCTCAGCAAGAAAAATTAACAGTTAGTCTAACCGATCAGATTTATTTCGAAGTTTCTCGTTCTGATAAATTGGAAGCTTTGTGTAGGATTATTGACAGCGAAGCTTCATTTTACGGCTTGATTTTCTGCCGGACAAAGGTTGATGTTGACCAAGTTTCACAAAAACTAAGTAATCGCGGCTATGACTCTGAGGGTCTTCACGGAGATATCTCTCAAAACCAGCGTGAACGTATACTTTCGAAGTTTAAAGAGCAGCGAATCAATGTTTTAGTTGCTACTGACGTTGCCGCCAGGGGTATTGATATAAATAATTTAAGCCATGTTATAAACTATTCCTTGCCGCAGAATCCGGAAAGCTATGTCCATCGTATTGGCAGGACAGGTCGTGCCGGCAAGGAAGGTACAGCCATCACTTTTGTAACTTCTGATGAATATAGGAAATTAGCCTTTATAAAGCGAGTTACTAAGACTGACATACGTAAAGAAAAGATTCCCGGAGTTGATCAGATCATTAAATCTAAAAAATTGCGTATTAAGGATAATATAAGCTCAATAGCTAAATCTTCTGAGTCTGATGAGTATATAAAATTTGCTGAAGAATTGTTAGAAGAAAATGATTCAACAAAAATAGTTTCAGCTTTTATAAAGTATAGTTTTGGCGATGAATTAAATATCCGTAGTTATAATAAGATTCGTGAGGCAACAGTTGACATGAAGGGCACGACGCGGTTGTTCGTAGCTAAGGGTAAGATTGATAAGATGACTCCGCGAAAGCTGGTGGATATGATTAAGAATGTTGCTAAGATTGATTCGCGAAAAATAGGCGACGTGCAAATCTTTGATAAGTTCTCTTTTGCCACTGTACCTTTTAAGGAGGCCGAAATCATCTTGGCAGCTTTTAAAAGGAATAGAAGCACTAAAAAACCGCTAATAGAGCGGGCTAAGGCTAAAAAAAAGCGGTGACCTTATTAAGGTTTTATATTATAATATAGTATTAAAGATGCAAACTATTAATTTTATATGATTTATAACAAACCATTATTTTTAAATCCCTATATCGAACGCTCATCAACTAGTGCAATGAAGCTTTTCCCTCCTACTGGTCTTGAGTACGTAGCAACTAGTGCTAAAGCGGTAATTGACAACGTAACTTTGTTGGACTTACGCTATGAAGAGGTTTTGAGTCAAACCGATAAGCTTCTTGATTATATATCTAACGGTGTGGATATCGTCTGCGTTGGTATTGGTTGGGATCGCCAACTACCGGAAATATACCAACTTTTAAATCAAATACCAGCTGATATTCCCTTGATCGTAGGTGGGTATACAGCGACCGAAAGAGTTGAGGAAATTTTTCAAACTTGTCCAAATGTAAACATTGTTGTCAGGGGTGAAGGCGAGGACACAATAAAAGAAATTTTACAAGGAGTGCCCAATCAGGAAATTATGGGTATTTCATACAGGAAAGAGGGCAAAATAATACATAATGACCACCGGCCCCTAACGAGCGTAAATCAATTTTCTTTTCCTGATAGAAGGCTTAGGCATAATATCTATAGGTTGTCTTTAAATAATATAAACATGCCGGGGTTAACCTTTGATACGGTTTTATCTGCCCGGGGGTGTCCCTTTACCTGTAAATTTTGTACATTTACTTTAAATCCTCTTGGCCAGAAGCGAAGCTATTCAGCTCGCAGCGTTGAGTCAGTTGTAGATGAGATAGAGAGCGTTACTGCTGAAATAGTACTTTTTAGTGATGAAAATTTTTCTATCGAGCCTAAAAGAGCTGAAAAAATTTGCGATTTAATTATTGCTCGTGGTATCAAAAAACGCTTTGTAGTCCAAACCAGAATTGAAATAGCTAGATACCCATCGCTTTTAGAGAAGATGGTGAAAGCCGGATTTAAAACTTTGCTGATTGGTATCGAGTCACCCCATGACCGCATCCTAAAACAACTTGATAAAGGCTTTGATTCTAAGACAGTAGTAAAATATTTCGAGGTTTTAAAAAAATACCCGCTTTATTACCATGGATACTTTATTTATGGTAATGTTACCGAGACCGAGGAGGAGATGCTTTATATCGCTGAATTTGCTAAAAAAATCGGAGTCGATTCAATAACTTTTTTAAAATTACGAATAGAGAAATACTCTACCCTTAAAGATCTTGTCGATAAAACCCCGGGTTATCACATAGCTAGCAATGGAGCTGTTTATTCTGATGACATAAGCTACGATGCTTTAAAAAAGATCGGAAGAAGAATAAAATTTTCTTTTTATACCCCCTCACGCTACTTCCATATATTAAATAAGTGTTTTAAGATTAAGTTCTTCAGACCAAAAGACGCTTTAATGCTTATGGCAGCAATACCCAGGGTTTTATTTGCTGTTTTAGGCCGGGAAATTCAGAAAGGTCGCCTTGCCGACTCTCTAAAGCGCACTTTTATTAATAATGCTTCGTAATTAGGATAACTTATAATGAACATATTTGAGCTTGCAATAAAAACTGAGGAAGAAGGAGAAATTTACTATAGGAATTTGGCAAAACGAACAACCAATCCAGAGTTTAAGCGTGTATTGCACTGGTTAGCTGATGATGAGGCCCGCCACCGAGATTTTTTTAAAGCAATGATGGAGGGCAAGAGCCCGGAAATTTTAGATAGTGATTTATTAAAAAATGTAAAAGTTGTTTTTGAAAAAATGGCTGAATCAAAAGAAAATTTTGATTTTCTGCCTTCAGAAGTAGATATCTATAGAAAAGCTCAACAACTTGAAAAAGATACAATGGATTTTTATCTTAAGACTGCCCGAGATACCGATGACCACAAACAGAAGGACTTATTGATTCAAATGGCTAAGGAAGAGGAAAAGCATTATGTATTGCTTGATAATATAACTAGATTCGTCCAAAGGCCTCGAGAGTGGTTAGAGAATGCTGAATTTACTCAATTAGATGATTATTAAAAGGATAATCTTCTAAAACTTACCCCTAGATATCAAAAGTTATCATAAGAGCAAGCGCTAATTTGCTTTATCAACCTACAACCTTAAAGCAATATCCTCTAGAATTTTATGAAAATCAAGAATATGTCTATTCAATTGCGGCTTTTTTTATTTCTGATTCTTTTTTTTAGATTCCTCTCCTTAGAAAAATTCAACACCCTTCTTTTTATAAAAAGTTTAATAGCCCTGGTTACTGCGGTTGGCATAGACTGTCTGCTTTGTTTTCTACAAAAAAAGAAATTTAAAATTAATGAAAGCCCATTAATCAGCGGATTAATTGTTGGTTTTGTCTTGGCTTCATCTCTTAGTTGGTGGTTATTTTCCCTAGCCGCCGCTTTTTCAATTCTCTCAAAGTACATAATCAGATTTAAAGGCAGACATATTTTTAATCCTGCTGCTTTGGGGATTTTTTTAGTTGTTGCTTTTTTTGGAGCCACTACTCAATGGAATGGAGCCTACAGCTGGTATATTATTATTCCTGTTGGCTTATACTTTGCTAAACGAATAAGAAAGCTAAGTATAGTTTTTACTTATTTTTTAACTTATATTTTAATGTCGGCAATAATGGCTTATTTGACCGACACCTATTTTTTAGACCAAATCTCCTACGCCAATTACTTTTTTATCTTTATAATGCTCATTGAACCAAAAACTTCACCTTTTCTTAGAATCGAAAAAATAGTTTTTGCGGTAATAGTAAACTTACTTGCTTTTGCCTTATACTTTGTAGAATTACCTTTTGATGCTCTTCTGCCGGCTTTATTAATTAGTAATTTTGCATTTTGCTTGTATACAACAAGGAGTAGTTGAAGAGAAAGCAATGGGAAAAATAGAAGAGTCTTACTACCTTTGAGCAGGTCAATTTAAATCAAAATCCTCCCCAAATATCAGCATTGCTGTTATAATAACTGACTATGAGTAGAGGAGTGTTATTATGGCAAACCCTTCCCCAGCAATAGATTTAGAAAAGGCTAGAAAAGTCTTAAGCGGTCTTGATGCTGGTGAAAGAATAAAATGGATGTCTTCTAAAGTATCCCAAGGTATCGTAGCTACTACAAGCGGCGGCGAGACTTCGCGTATCCTACCACATTTAATAGAGAAGGCTCTTGATAAAACAATTCCCATAATATTTATAGATACCGGCCACTATTCAGATGAAACATACCTCTTTGTAGATAAAATGCAAAAAGACGGAGTTGATATCAGGTATTATACTTCTGAAATGAGTTCGAAAAGAATGCAAGCTCTTTATGGAAAATTATGGGAGAGCCAGGGGGAAGACTTTGATAAATTTCTCGATATTACAAAGCATAAGCCGCTTAACAGGGCGTTCCGCCAATTAAATGCTAGTCTTTGGATTCGTGGTCTAATGGGATTTAAAACTAATGAACGCTCAAAAATTCCTATACTTGAATACAAAAATGGCTTGTATAGACTCTACCCCATGATTGACTGGACGCATGCCCAGGCCTGTCAGTATTTGAAGTCGCATAATCTTCCTGCTAACCCTGTTCATCATGACCTGACTAAAGGGCCTTCGGGAAAGCAAGAGTGTAAGATGGGTGATAAGGGCGGTTTTGTTGACGGAGAAGGAATCTAATTAGGGAATAATAAGTGAGTTCAGAAGAGTTAAATCCCGGTCGTCTATTACAATTGTCAGGAAGCTACTGGCAGTCATGTACTCTTCATGCGGCAGTCAAGCTTGATTTATTTACAAAAATCGGCAAGGATAGTTTAAAAAGTAATGATCTTGCCGAAAGATTAAAAGCTGATAAAAAAGCTGCTGAAACACTCCTTAATGCCCTTGTTTCAATGGGGCTTTTGGTTAAGAGTAATGAGATCTATACCAATACCGTCTATAGCCAGTCATTTCTCTGCAAAGATTCAGAAAAATACATTGGTCATATAATTATGCACCACCATTATTTGGTGAATTCATGGAGCCAATTGGATAAAGCCGTGATAACCGGCAAACCAGTAAAAGTTGTCTCTCCCGAAAATAAACAAGAGGAGTTAGAGAGTTTTCTCATGGGCATGTTTAATATGGCCATGAATTTAGCACCTGGTTTAGTAGAAAAAATAGATATCTCGAATAGAAAAACCCTGCTTGATTTAGGTGGTGGCCCGGGAACCTACGCTATTTTCTTTTGCCTAAATAACCCCCAGCTTAAAGCAACCGTAGCTGATTTTTCAACCACAAAGCCTTTTGCCGAGAGTGTCATAAAGAAGTTTAATTTAAGTGATAGGATTGATTTTAAAGGTATCGATTATTCAGTTGAGGATATACCGGGAAGTTATGATGTGGTTTGGCTTTCCCATATTATTCACCAGGAGAACCCCCAAAGCGCCCAAAAACTAATTAATAAGGCAGTAGCTGTCTTAAATCCGGGAGGTATGATAATTATCCATGATTTTATTTTAAACAACACTATGGATGGGCCGCTATTTCCGGCAATATTTTCTCTCAATATGCTTTTAGCAACTAAGAGTGGACAATCATATTCTCAGGAGCAGATTGAAAACATGTTTCGCAGCGCCTCTATAAAGGATATAAAACGCATTCCTTTTGACTCATCAAATGATTCCGGTATTATTTTAGGGGTCATTTAAAAATAATAATTACTAAATTAAGACAAGTCAAAACCTCTCCCCAAACACTTTTATTGGTGCTATAATGACTTTGATAGAGATTTATCCCAAAATATTCGCCTGGACGTGTACCGCGATGCAGTTTTTAGCTGGAGGATATAAGAGGAACCGTGTTTAAGAATATAAAAAAATCGATTCAAACCAGAAATCGTCTTTGTTCTTTAGAGAGAGCACCTTTTTTTGAGCTTGCAGAAAAATATCTGCCTGATGATCCGACAGCGGTCATAGTTGATATTGGTTCGGGCGAAGGTCTCTTCGCTGACAACTTGGGCTTAGCAAAAAAGTTTAAGAATCTCTTTCTCCTTGATGCAAATCAAACAGTTGTTGACACACTAAAAGGCAGATTCAACAATGCTTTGCTGTATCGTGCTCCTGATTACCTTTCTTTTGAAGACGGCTCTGTTAATTTTATCCATTGTAGCCATCTTATTGAGCACCTCACTCCCCAGGATCTTTACAAATTTCTTAAGGAGATGGACAGAGTCTTAGCTGTCAGCGGCATACTCTGTGTTTCGTCTCCCATGCTTTGGCAGGAACTCTACTCTGATATGGAGCATATTAAACCGTATCATTATAAAACTTTTCAGATCTATCTCTGTGGTAAAGGTCCCGGGCGCACAGAGAATGTAGTGTCAGAAAACTACTCAATGATTGACCTTCACTACCGGTATTATTCCCGTAATCTTTACGAGAATCTTGGTAGTGACATCCTTACTGTTGAGATACTCATGCGCCTTATAAAAAAACTGTCGAAGAAATTACACCTTAAAAAATATGAAAAGAATGGCTTTACAGTAGTATTAAAAAAAGCTGCTTAAAAATATTATACCGCGACTCTTAATAACTTTATTCCTTTCGGTATTAGTTGGGGTAGAGTTAACCTCACTATCTTGATAAAATTTTCTTGACAGAGTAGTGATGGTGTGGTATCTTTTTAGAGAATACAAAGTAAGTGTTCAAAAGTGGATACGATGAGGCATTCTTTAGGGAATGCCCTTTTTTTTGGATAAAGACGTCCTTTTTAGTGGTAAAGATCGCCGAAAAGGGCGTTTTCTATTTTAACGCTAAGAGGTAGCAAAAATGAAAATGCTAGAAATTACTCAAGGACAGGCAGACTCAGTATTTGAAAGTCTATCCCAAAAATATAGGATAATTGCTCCTGTCGAAAAACCAGGTGAGGGAAGATTTTCAAATACTTCCCTTTTGACTTACGATCAGGCCAAAAGCTTTAAGGAGATAGATTTTTTTAAAAAAACTTACTTTTCACCCAAAGAAGTTCTTTTTCCTGTTCGGGAAAGCTTATTTGAATTTAAGAAAAGTGATATCCATGAACTTCAGGAAGAGATTCAACCCAGTATAGTTTTTTTACGGGCTTGCGACATCAATGCTGTCGGCATTACCGATGCTCACTTTTTAAATAATGAGAAATTTAAAGATGTCTACTATGGGCGACGCCGGAATCTAGTGAAATTATTCTTGATTGAGTGTAAAGAATCTTTTGAGAGTTGTTTTTGTGTATCCATGGGGACCAATAAGAGCGAGGACTATTCAGGCTTTATGCGAAAAGTAGATAATGGTTATGAAATAAAAGTAAAAGATGAGGAATTGATACCTTATTTTTCTCAAGGCAAGCAAAAAGATGTAGAGCCGGTATTTGTCGAAAAAGACACAAGCCCCCTAATCATACCCAAAGAGATTGATGTTTCTTTATTTAAAGACGATATCTGGAAAGAATATTCTAAGCGTTGCAGTGCTTGTGGAAGGTGCAATACATCTTGTCCTACTTGCACTTGTTTTACTATCGGCGATGTATTATCTGAAGATAGTAGTGATTCTGGCCAAAGGCGCCGGATATGGTCATCTTGTCAGGTGAAAAATTTTGGTCTACTTGCTGGCAATCACGATTTTCGAATTCCTAAGGGAGATAGAATGAGGTACAAAGTCCTACATAAGATAAGGGATTTTCGCAAGAGAACCGGCTTTAATATGTGTGTAGGCTGCGGACGCTGTGATGATGTCTGCCCGGATTATATAAGTATGTTTAAGTGTATAGAGAAGATAAACCAGATAACCGATAAGAAAGAAACCAATGAATAATATTTATTTGAGTAAAAAAACAGAAGTTATCGGCATAAGAAAGCATACACCGACAGAGTGGTCTTTAAGTTTAAGTATCCAAACAGAAACAGTCCCCGGACAGTTTGTTATGGTTTCTTTGCCCGGCGTTGGTGAAGTTCCTATATCGGTAAGCGGATATACTGCTGATTCTATAGAGCTCACCATAAGAAACGTTGGTGAAGTAACTTCCCATCTTTGTAAAATTAATCCCGGGGATCACCTCTACATAAGGGGACCTTATGGGAATGGATTTCCCTTGGAGGAATTTGCCGGTCGCCATCTTCTCTTAATTGTCGGAGGCTCAGCCATGGCTCCGGTAAAGCCACTCATTGAGTATTGCCTAAACAATAATAATTTTCAATTAGAGGGTATGGATATCATAGCCGGATTTAAGTCTCCCCGTCATATCCTTTTTCGCGATGAGATAAACCACTGGAAGAAAAAATATAATGTCAGAATTACTGTTGATCGTGATGAAGATTATGCCTGGATGGGGAGTATAGGTTTTGTTGTCGATTATATTAAGGAGGTCCAGGACATAAGCGAGGACACACGAGCAATAATCATTGGCCCACCTTTAATGATGACTAACTCAGTAAGAGAGCTGCTCAGACACGGGGTAAAAGAAGAGAATACTTATCTTTCTTTTGAAAGACACATGAAATGTGGAACAGGAAAATGTGGACACTGTCGCATTCGGGATAAATATGTCTGCCTTGACGGCCCGGTGTTTAATTATAATGAGGTAAAAGAACTCATAGATTAAAAAAAGAGGTGAAAATATGTATTTAGAATCTGTAAATATCATGTCAAAAACTGCCAAAGTTAAGATCGAATACCTTAAGAGATCTCTACTCTCATATATGACTTCGTCTATTTTAGCCGGAACCTATATCGGTATAGGTGTGGCTTTAGCATTTTCCGTGGGGGCGCCATTGCTTGCCAGTGGTTCCGTTTTTTTGAAATTTATAATGGGTATTTCTTTCGGAATTGCCTTAACCCTGGTTGTGTTTGCCGGGGCTGAACTCTTTACTGGAAATAATATGTTTATGACTATTGGGCTTCTAAAAAAAGATGTAAGTATCTTTGAACTTCTAAGGGTATGGATGTTTTCCTGGGTAGGCAACCTTATCGGGTCACTTCTTTTAGCTTATTTAATAGTAGCCTCAGGAGCGATATCACATACTGTTGATTTTATAGAGAAGGTAGCAATAGCAAAAATGACCATGCCGGCTTTACAGCTATTTTTAAGGGGGGTTCTCTGCAATTGGTTGGTTTGTCTGGCATTATGGACCTCCAGCCGGACAAAAAGCGATACCACAAAATGCATCTTGATATTCTGGTGTCTATTTGCCTTTATTGCTTGTGGTTATGAGCATAGCATAGCTAACATGACAATACTGTCTATGTCTTTGTTTGCGCCGCACGGTGCAGGTGTATCTTGGCTAGGATTTTTCTATAATATGTTCTATGTGACCATAGGTAATATTGTCGGAGGAAGTTTTTTTGTCGGAGCCCTTTACTGCGTTGCTACTTATCGAGAGGGGAAATAAGAGTGTATAATGCTAAAAAAATAGTAAAGAACGCTTTCCGTATCTCTAAGGTCCGGGGTGAAAGCGCAATCCGCTTAAGAATTCCCGGTGGTGACTTAGATGCCCGGCATCTCGATACAATAAAGAATTTAGCGGAGAAGTTTGGTAATGGAAGTGTTCATTTAAGCATTCGTCAAGGTTTTGAAATCCCCGGGATAAAATTATCTCAATTGCCAGAGATAAAAAAATTTATGGGGCAGATGATCTATGATATTGAAAAAGAAAGTAATGTAATACTGGATACTCCCGAAGAGGGCTATCCTTCGGCCGGGACGCGAAACATCTCTGCCTGTATTGGCGATAGAGTATGCCGCTTTGCTAATTGTGATGCACCGCTTTTAGCAAGAAAGATAGAAGAAGTTATTTATCCTAATGACTACCACTTAAAGGTAGCAATCACAGCTTGTCCCAACGATTGCATAAAAGCCCATATGCAGGATATAGGTATTGTCTCAGGGGTTGTACCTGAGTATGATAGTTCCAGATGTATCAGCTGTGAAGCTTGTATTGATAATTGTCGTTTGCGGGTGAGCAATTCTTTGTGGCTAGAAAATCATAAGATAGTCCGCGATGAAGAATACTGCCTTAAGTGTGGAGAGTGTATATTGAAGTGTCCCATGGGAGCATTCACACGAGGTAAGAGCCTCTATCGGATAATTGCCGGTGGTAGGACCGGTAAGAGAAATCCTCGCTTAGCCAATACATTTATAGAAGATGCCAGCGAAGAAGTGGTTTTGGCAGTCTGTAAAAATATTTATTCTTTTATCCACCGCAACATTAACACTAAACTCCCCAAAGAACATGTAGGTTATATTATTGACCGCACAGGATTTGAGACTTTCGCTGAGGAAGTTACCAGGGGCATAGTTATGAATCCTGAGGCCAAGGTCCTAAAGCCAAATAACCCCGGTTATTTCTATAAGTATCGAGATAAATAGCTTACTAAGGTTGATTAAAACATCTACACAAGCTAGCTAGTTTTGCTATAATACCCACCTATGAAAATCTACATTAAAACATTCGGCTGTCAGATGAATGACCGGGATTCCGAGGCTTTGCTTGGCCTTTTCCTTGATAGGGGTTATTCAGAGGCTGAGGATGAATTGCAGGCTGAGGTAGTTTTAGTTAATACCTGCTCAGTGAGAGATCATGCTGAGAACCGGGCAATTTCCTATGCCGGTACTTTTAAAAAGAACTCACCCAAAACCATAGTTGGTATTATTGGCTGCATGGCCAGGAATAGAGGCCAAGAATTATTTAAGCGCATGCATCAGGTTAAGTTAATCTGCGGTCCGTCAAGTCTTGGGAAAATACCTTCCTATATTGATAAAATAAAAACCGAAAACACTCGTATCCTTGATTTAGATGATAGTCTCCGGGATGAGGAGATGTACGCTTCCGCCTTTAGGATGGAGCCGGACCACGCTCAAGTCGTGATTTCAACCGGTTGCTCTAATTACTGCTCTTATTGCATTGTTCCTTATGTGCGGGGAAAATTGAGGCTGCGAAACCCGGAAGACATAGTTAATGAAGTTAAAAGAAATATCGATTTAGGTATTAAAAAAATAACTCTTTTAGGCCAGAATGTAAATGACTACACTTTTAAATCGCCCGATACAAGCTTTGTTGACTTATTAAAGATGGTAGATAGCCTTCCGGGGATAGATGAGCTTAGCTTTGTTACTAGCCATCCTAAGAATACATCTAAAGATTTATTTGAAGTAATGGCTCAATCAGAAAAAATTAAAAAGCACCTTCATCTGCCTTTTCAGTCTGGATCAAATAGGATTTTAGAGCTAATGCATCGTGATTACACCCGTGAAAAGTACTTGCAGTTAGTAGCTGATTATAAGAAAATAGTAAAAGGACATTTAAGCACGGATGTTATTATTGGCTATCCTAGCGAGACTGAAGAGGATTTTAAAGGTACCAGGGATATCATCGAGAAAGTGGAGTTTAAGTATGCCTATATTTTTAAATATTCTCCCCGAATGCGGACAAGTAGCGCTCAGATAAAAGATGATATTAGTGAGAACGATAAAGCCAGAAGGCATAAGATAGTTCTGGATTTACAAAAAAAGATATCGAAAGCTAAACAAAATTAAAATGAGAAAATTCTTTAAATTATTAGTATTTTCAATTATTGCGATTTTTACTTTTAATAATGTTATTTTGGCCCTAAGCATTAGCGACGCCCAAAAAGAATATCTTTTTGGTAATTATCAAGAGGCAATTAGGATAGCAAAAAATATCAGAAGCAGCGATAGAAGTTTATATTTTTTAGGCCTTTCTTATATTAAAATCGGTAACTACCAGCAGGCGCGCGGTTATTTACGAAAGCTGCTCAAATATTACCCTAATTCAAAGCTATATTTACAAGGGAAGGTAAAGCTGGCTGATACTTATTTTTTAGAAAAAGACTACGATTCAGCTAGAGATATTTATAATGATTTACGAGAAAGACACTCTTCTTTTAGTGCTACCCCCTTGGTGCTGCTTCGCCTGGCGCAAATTGTCAGCCGCCAAGGCCAATGGAAAGAAAAAAACTCTTACTTATCAGTAATAAAATCTAAATACCCTTTAAGCAGTGAGATGAGGTTTGTCGAGGTCTTGGAGGGGTACGGTGATTTTTTTACGATTCAGGTTGGAGCTTTTACTGATAAAAAGAATGCTTTGTCTTTAAAAAATGAATTGTCCTCTAAGTATAAGATCTATATAGTTGAAGATAACCGGGTATATAAGGTACGGGTTGGTAGATATAAGGATCGCTATGATGTGGAGAAGATAGCGAAAAAACTTGATCAAGAGGGTTACCCTACAAGAATTTACCCTTGAAACAGCCTTAAATGAAATTATTTTCTTGCCGAAAGCTCCCCATAAAAGAATGAATCAAATAATATTTATTGTTGGGCCAACTGCTACTGGTAAGAGTGAAGTAGCCTTGGCTTTAGCCAAAACCCTAAAAGCAGAGATTGTTTCCTGTGATTCAATGCTTATTTATAAAGAGCCGGCCATTATTACTGCCAAACCCTCCAAAGAGACTCTCAAAGAAGTAAAACACCACTTTATCAATTCTATATCAGTAAAGAAAGAATATAATGTATTTGATTACTATAAAGCAGCAAGAAAAAAAATTGAGCAGCTAATTAAGAAAAAAACAAAAGTCATTGTTTGTGGCGGAACAGGCCTTTACATGAAGGCCTTACTCGATGGGATCTTTAAAGGACCGGCTAAGGATGAGGTCTTGCGTAAACAATTAGAAGAGCGGGCAGGAATCCAAGGCAATAAAACCTTGTATGAAGAATTAGAGAGAGTTGATAAGCAGGCAAGCCAAAAGATTTCCCAAAATGATTTAAAGCGGATAATAAGAGCTCTGGAAGTTTATCAGTTAACCGGTAAGAAGATTTCTTCTTTTCAAGGTCAAGACCAGGGTTTATATTCTAAATTTAAGATCAGAATATTTGCTTTTTCCTTAGACCGTCAGGCTTTATATGAGAGAATAAATATACGCACGGATAAGATGTTTGCTTTGGGTCTGCTCAAGGAAGTCGAAGGGCTCCTAAAAAAGAAATTGAGTATCACAGCCCAAAAAATAATCGGGATAAGCGAAATTAAAAGCTTTCTAAATAAAGATTTAAGCCAGGATGAGGCCAAAGAACTTATTAAGAAAAATACCCGCCAATTTGCCAAGCGTCAATTAACCTGGTTTCGAAAAGATAAGAGGGTTGAGTGGATTGATATTGCTAATTTAAAACCCTCTGATATAGGAAAAGATATTCTTAGGCGTCTTAAATCAAAGGTGAATTAATGTACGAAACCATTAAAAAAGAATCTGCCCTTTTAGTCGTTGTCTGTGAAAAGGGTGAGTCTTGGTCGCCGGAAGCTCTTGCCGAAGAATTCAAACATTTAGTTGTCTCGGCCGGAATAAAGGTGTTCGAGGCAGTGATTTTAAACCTTAAGCTGATCAATCCTTCATTGTATGTTGGTAAGGGCAAAGTTGAGGAAATAGCTTCGATTATTGCTGATTCCGAGGTGGACGTAGTTATATTTAACACTAATCTTAATTATACCCAACAAAGAAATCTTGAGGAGGCCTTAGGGGTCAAGACACTCGATCGGACACAGTTGATTTTGGATATATTTGCCAAGCATGCTCATACCCAGGAAGGCATTCTCCAAGTTGAGTTGGCTCAATTAGAATATATGCTGCCGAGATTACGAGGTAAAGGCATAATGCTTTCCCGGTTGGGTGGAGGTATTGGTACTATAGGTCCGGGAGAGAAGAAACTCGAAGTTGATAGAAGACGGATAAATGATCGCATATCTCACCTTGCTAAAGAACTAAAAGCAGTTAAGCAACATCGGGTAGTTATGAGAAAAAAGAGAGGAAAGGAAAACGTTTCCATGTGTTCTTTGGTTGGCTATACTAGTGCCGGCAAGACAACTCTTTTTAATACTTTAACTGAAAGCAGCCAGATGATATCTTCAACTCTATTTACTACCCTTGATACAGTAAGCAGGGCTTTGACTTTGCATAAGAACTTAAAGGTTGTGATTTCAGATACTGTTGGTTTTATCTATAAGTTGCCTCATAATTTGGTTGATTCATTCAAAGCCACCTTGGAAGAATTGCAGCATGCAGATGTTTTACTGCAGGTTATTGATGCCAGCAACAAAGATTTTCTTAAGCTTAAAAAAGCAGTTGATGAAGTTTTAGATGAGTTGAAATTAAAGGAAAAAACAGTTATTAATGTTTTTAATAAGATTGATCTGCTTGGTAGAGAGGATATAAATTTTCTGAAAAGTGACTACCCTCAAGCAATTTTTGTTTCGGCAAAAGATTCCTTGGGTATCGACGCTCTTAAAGAGGAAATCTACAAGAGTGTTTTTAAAGATATAAGTGAAGTTATTGTTAAGGTTCCCTTTAATCAAATGCCGATAATTAACTATTTTCACCGCAAGGCTGAGGTTTTAAAGATAGATTACCAGGAAGAAGAAATTGCCTGCTGGCTAAGAATAAAGAAAGATATGATAGCCTACCTTCAGAAAAAGGGTCTTTCCTTCAAAGAACTCTAGATTAACCTATAACTCCTAACACGAGGTAGAGTAGTTCTAGAGGCAGAATCCAAAAGGTTGCAAGATAGAAAAAATGAGATAGAATTAACTAAGGTCGCAGGTAATTGGCTAGTTTATTTTATTTATAATTTTTAAGCGAAAGGAGCATTAATGAGAATTGACGTTTCACTTAAGTATCTTGAGAGAAGTGATTTTATAGAAAATGTTTTGGATAACAACTTCAAAAAGATTGAAAGACGAATTAAGATTTTTAGACGTGACGATCCGATACATATTTCTATACATATAGAAAAGAACCCTCATAAGGAACAATTCTTCTGCCGATCTCATGTCTATCTGCCATCATCAAAGGTTATAGCTGCTGATGAAAAGGGTAGAAATGCTTCTGTAGCCATAAACAAGGCTTTTTCCGCTCTTAATAAGCAACTGGATAAGGAAAAGCATAAGTGGGAGAAGCAGCGGCGAAAGGGCCGGCGCATGGTTAAAACCGCTGGATTCTAGTATTTGCTCAAATTTATAATTATAATGGTTTAGCTTGACTGACAATTGCCTCTGTGTTAGGATATTTGGCACTCTTTTGACCAGAGTGCTAAAGAGGTAATAAATATGGTTAGATACGTTGATACAAGAGAGCGGGAAAGAGAGATATTAGGCCTGGTTGTTGATAGTTATATCAGTGAATCAAAGCCGATTAGCTCGTCCTATCTCTGTAAAAGATATAATTTAAGCTATTGTCCAGCTACTGTAAGGAATGTCCTTCTTTCCTTAGAGCAGCAGGGATTTCTTTCCCACATTCACACTTCTTCAGGTAGAGTACCGACTAAAGAGGGGTTTAAGCGCTATGTTGCCCACCTTAAGGAGGAAGATATTGTAAAAGACAACCCTTTAGCTATCGAATCTGAGCCTTTTGTAAACTCATCGCTCAATGAGCTAATTGATCATACCCTGGATACATTGACACGTTTTAGCGGTTACACTTCCTTGATTGCTATTTCGGGAAGTAGCGAAAAGGTATTTTATAAAGGTATGAGATTTATTTTAGATCAGCCTGAGTTTGAGGACATCAGCCGCCTAAAGCATATTTTTAATATGCTGGAAGTGCGAATGAGTGATTTGCAAAGTATATTGTTTAACTGTATCGGTGATAGAGTCCAGATTTTGATTGGTGACGACATTGGCTTTGAAGATATATCTGATTGTTCTCTGATTGCTTCAGGATTACGTGATGACAATATAGAGTTGGCCATAGCTCTGCTTGGGCCAATGCGTATGAATTATTTAAAGGCTACATCTTGCTTGTACTCGGTAAAGAATCAATTAAGAGATTTAATGGATGAGCTTGTTTAAAATGAAGAAAAAAGACGCCAAAAAAGACAAAGAGCTTAATAACGAAGACCAAATTCAGGAAGTTAATGATCTTGATTCTCCTGAAAAGGGCAAAGAAGGTTATTCACAAGTTTGGGATAAATTCGTAAGATTGCAAGCTGAATTCGATAATTACAGGAAGCGTTCTTTTAAAGAGAGGGCTGAATTCATAAAATATGCCAACGAAGGTTTAATCCTTGAGCTATTAGGGATTCTAGATAATTTCGAAAGGGGGATTAAGGCAGCTGAACAAAAGAAGGACTTTGATTTATTGCATCAGGGTGTTGATATGATATCAAAGCAGCTTCATACTTTATTAGAGTCAAAAGGCTTAAATCGAATTAAGTCTTTAGGTATGCAATTTGATCCCCATCAGCATGAGGCTCTGGAAGTAATTGAAGACGCCTCAGTCGAGGATGAAACGATTGTTGATGAACTGCAGCCTGGATACACATTTAACGGGCGGATAATCCGTCCGGCAAAAGTTAAAGTTAAACGCGCCAAATCTGATAATCAGGATGATGGCGATAAGAGCGAAATAAAAGATAATAATAACAAGGAGGAATAATATGGCACGGGTAATAGGAGTAGATTTAGGTACATCCAACTCTTCAGCTGCGGCTATGGAGGGAGGGAGACCTACGATAATCCCTTCAGCTGAGGGTGCAGGAGCAGCTAGCGGAAAAGCCTTTCCATCAGTAGTTGCATTTACAAAAGATGAACAACGTCTGGTCGGAGAACCTGCTCGAAGGCAGGCCTCGGTTAATCCGGAAGGAACAATCCAGGCAGCAAAAAGAAAAATAGGAACAAATTTTAAATTTAATGCCTATGGTAAAGAATATACACCTCAGCAAGTCTCAGCTTTTATCTTACAAAAGATAAAGCAGGATGCAGAAAGCTATCTTGGTGAAGAGATCAAAGATGCTGTTATTACAGTACCAGCATATTTTAACGATAACCAGAGGCAGGCGACTAAAGATGCCGGAGCCATTGCTGGTTTAAACGTTCTGAGAATTATAAACGAACCAACTGCTGCTTGCTTGGCTTATGGTTTAAACAAAGTCGGCAAAGAATTAAAGATTATGGTTTTTGATTTTGGCGGCGGAACTTTAGACGTTACAATAATGGAAATGTGGTCAGAAGGAGGCTTTAAGGTACTTTCTACCTCAGGAGATACCCACCTTGGTGGAACTGATATGGATAATGTCCTGCTTGACTACGTTGCCGATGATTTTAAAAATCAATCAGGAATAGATGTTCGCAACGATAAGATGGCTGTGCAAAGACTTAGAGAAGCTGTTGAGAAGGCAAAAATTGAGCTATCAAGTACAGTGACTACAGATATAAATTTACCCTTTATTACAGCCGATCAATCCGGCCCTAAGCATTTGACTATGTCAATTAACCGGGCCAAGGTTGAAGAGCTTATCTCACCCATTATTGATCGCTGTAAAGCTCCTATGCAACAAGCTATGAAAGATGCTCAGCTCTCAGCTAGCGATATTGACAAAATAATTATGGTTGGCGGACCTACCCGGATGCCAATAGTTCAAAAATTTGTCGAAGATTATGCCGGGAAAAAAATTGAAC
>CAJXAF010000011.1 GCA_913050175.1 uncultured bacterium | reverse complement strand
TGAATTTTTGCATTTTCTCACCCTTTTTTGAATCCCCATGCTTACAATCTTTTTCATAAGGATAGGCCATTGCGCTGAGCGAGAAAACCATTACTGCCATAATCAACTCTGCTTTACTTACTTTTTTCATCTCTCCACCTCCTTGTGCAATCTTAGACACTGAATAAGTCAAAAAAGTTCCTTGCTCTATAAAAAATAATTCTCCAAATCAGTTCCGAAATCAATATACTCACCATTCGAACCATTATTAGCTTGAAGGTATGAGTAAATTTGCATTTGATCTGAAATATAGGAGTTAACCGCTATATTACTTCTAGTGGTATGGCGTACAATACCTAAGGAGATCACAATCAGAGCCATGGCGAACGCAGTGGCAAATACTGGCTTAGGCTTAAAAGTAAAACCTTCAAGCCTTATCTTAAGCATAGTAAAAAAGCTTTTTTTATCAGGGCTGGATTCAATTATCGACTGCTTAATTTTCTCCCAGAGATACGCAGGCGGCTCTAGCTTTTCTGACTCCCTTAATGGTCGTATAACTGTTTGGTTTAAAGATTCGGCAAGCTGCCTGCACTCTTTACAATTAGCTAGGTGCTGGTTGATTGTTAGCTTAAGGCTTTCTTTGATTTCACCATCGCTATAGTCGGTTAAAATTAATTCTTTTATCTTTTCACAATTCATTCGCCATCACCTCTTTTCTCCCTAAGCTTAGGAGAGCTTCTCTTGCCCGCTTTATTCTTGAGCGAACCGTATTTATACTTATCTTTAAAGTTTGTGCTATCTCTCTATATCGTAAACCTTCAATTTCTCTTAAGATAAGACATATTCGTTGACCAGGGCTTAATTTCATAAGTAAGGAGTCGATAATTTTTTTGCTGTCTGAAGCTTGGACTGCTTTATCAGTTGATATTGACGAGGGCGAAAATCTTAAGGCATCATCTAAGTCAACTCTTTGCTTATCGTGTTTTAAGTGCTTTTTATAAGTATTTATTGCAGTATTAGCAGTTATACGGTATATCCAGGTTTTAAATGCTGATTCAAATCTAAAGTTTTTTAAATTTTTATGGATTTTTAAAAATACCTCCTGAGTTATATCCTCGGCAAAAGAAGCATTATTTACAACTCTAAAAGCAACGCTATATACAAAACCGGAAGATTTCTTATATATTTCCTCAAAAGCCAGAATATCGCCCTGAGCTGCATTTTTTAGTATTTTTAAAGATATTTCTTCCATTCTCCCCTCTACAATTCTTAGACCACTAAAAGCCTAAGAAAGTTCCCTAATAGGTATTTATTAAGTTAAGGCCAAAAATGCCCACAGAGTAGCCTAAAATCTCTCAGAAATAGGTCAAAAATGCTATTTTCATAAATAATATATATACTATCACTATATATGGAAGTGCCAAGGAAAGCTCATTATAGTGCTATTTTGAGGGGTTAGCTTGTTTATTGAGTTTTCTGAATTTTTGCCCATGAGTCTTTCAGAGAAACCGTACGATTAAAGATTAATTTTTCTCCGCTTGAGTCTAGATCAAGGCAGAAGTATCCCTGACGCAGGAATTGAAATGTATCTCCCGGCTTTGCTTGGGAAAGACAAGGCTCAAGGCGACAATTTGAAAGGATTTTTAAAGAGTCAGGATTTAAGTCTTTTTTAAAATCCTGATCATCACTTCCAGGAACAGGCTTTGAGAATAAATGATCATAGAGACGCACTTCGGCAGTATGTGAATGCTGGGCGCAAACCCAGTGTAGAGTTCCCTTGACCTTTCGGCCATCTTTGGTTCCGCCACCACGAGAATCAGGGTCATAGCTGCAATGTAACTCAATGGTCTCTCCGGCATCATTAGTCACAGCTTTAGTGCAGGTTATATAGTAGGCGTGCTTTAAGCGGACTTCTTTTCCCGGAGAAAGACGAAAGAACTTTTTATGAGGATTAAGTTGAAAATCATCACTTTCGATGTAGATAACACTAGAAAAAGGTATTTTACGAGTTCCGGCGCTTTCATCCTCGGGGTTATTTACAGCTTCAAGTTCCTCTACCTTTTCTTGGGGGTAATTATCGATTATAACTTTTAAAGGTTTTAGCACTGCCATAGCTCTAGGGGCAATCCTATTTAAATCTTCTCTAACAAAATGCTGGAGTAAGCCGATGTCTACAATGCTATTCATTTTATTAACGCCAATGCGTTCAGCGAAATTGCGAATTGCTTTTGCTGTATAGCCTCGTCGCTTCAGTCCGGAAAGCGTAGGCAGCCTGGGGTCATCCCAGCCGTTTACCTGACGGCCTTCAACTAAGTCTTGAAGCTTTCTCTTACTCATTACAGTGTAATTTAAATTAAGACGGGCAAATTCTATTTGTTGAGGGTGACAATCTACATCGAGCTGATCTAAAATCCAATCATAAAGAGGCCGGTGGTTTTCGAATTCCAAAGTGCAGATGGAGTGAGTTATTCCCTCTATTGAATCAGAGAGACAGTGGGCAAAATCATACATGGGATAAATACACCATTTATCTTTGGTTCTATGGTGAGTCTCTCTGCGGATTCGATAGATAGCAGGATCTCTCATGTTTAAATTGCCAGACTTCATATCTATCTTTGCTCTTAAGACACATTCGCCATCTTTTAACTCACCCTTGCGCATACTTTCAAATAGTTCTAAGTTTTCCTCAAGAGACCGGTTTCGATAAGGGCTTTCTTTACCGGGTTGGGTTAAGGTACCCCGATACTCTCTGATTTCCTCAGGATTTAAATGGCAGACATAAGCCTTGTCTTTTTTAATTAGCTCTCTTGCGTAGTCATAAAGTTTTTGAAAGTAGTCAGAAGCATAGTAAGGCTTTTCTTTAAAATCAAAACCTAACCAGTGTAGATCTCGGATTATTGAATTAACGTATTCAACCTCTTCTTTGCAGGGATTGGTGTCGTCAAAGCGTAAATTACAAAGCCCCTTATACTTCTGGGCAAGGCCAAAATTAAGACAGATGGACTTAGCATGGCCGATATGTAAGTAGCCGTTAGGCTCAGGCGGAAATCTAGTGTGAACTAGACCGTCATTTTTATTATTTTTTAAGTCATTATTTATTATCTCCTGGATAAAATTTGACCTTGGGGCTTGATTGGGGGTATTATTTTCCTTATTATTCTGGCTCATAGATCCTCTTAATTATCAATATAAAATATTACTATACTGTATCTTTTTTTTCTATTCCTGGCAAGAAAATAATTAATAATTGAAAAAAAAATTTACAGACAAATATCATATATAGTATAATTAATAAAGCAGTACTTTTTGATAGAAACCTAAAGCATAAACAAAGGATATTTGGATGGGTATAAAAACTTTAGTTGATTTTTATGATTTGATGTTTAAGACCAGGGATGTCCGCAAAGAAGCTGTTGTGCGATTATTTAATAATAATAATCTAAAAAAGCACACAGTACCAGACCTTAAAGACGCCCTCAGTATTTTAGAAAGCATTAAAAAAGATTCCCAAGGCCAATACAGCCTCAGTCTTAACGAGGAAAAAACTATAAGCCTAGATATTAGCTATGAGATCTCAGAGTTAAAAAAAGATATATTCTTCCTTGAGAATTCTGAGGACCAATTTTATGCTTACCTCGATAAGAGCAATCCCGGTTTCTTAAAAGAGGTTGAGGAGACTGAAAGTAAATTAAAGGACATTTCCTTTAGAAATTTCATTACTGACCGCGATGGAACTATAAATAATTACTGTGGCCGTTATGGGTCATCGATTCAATCAATCTACAATGCCCTCTTTCTAAGCAGATTTGGGAGTAATTCTGTTGAGAATGCGATAATTTTGACTTCTGCCCCCTTAGATAATATTGGTCTGGCTGATGTCAGCACTGCCTTAGATAAGGTATTTATATATGCTGGTTCCAAGGGCCGGGAATACTTTGATAAGGAAGGTAGGCGTCAACGCTATCCGATAGAGACCGAAAAGCAAGCCAAACTTGATTCATTCAATAAGAGGAGTAAGCAATTACTGGATAAGCCAAACTATAGGATCTTTTCCCTCATCGGTTCGGGTCTGCAGCTTAAGTTTGGGCAAACCACTATTGCCAGACAAGATATATCCAGGAGTATCCCCGAAAGGGAGTCTAATGATTTTTTAGCCTTAATAAGTAATATTGTAAGTGAACTGGATCCAAAGTCTGAGTTCTTTAGAATAGAAGATACAGGTACAGACATTGAAGTGATTTTAACGGTTGCCAGTAAGGATGCAAATCAAGAGCTTAAGGATTTTGATAAAGCTGATGCAGTTAATTTTTTGAATACAAGTATCGGCTTGAATTTAAAACGCGGTCCGAATTTAATCTGCGGAGACACAAATTCTGATATACCTATGGTATCAGCATCAAAGAAAGAATGCGAAGATACCTGGGCAATTTTCGTCGGTAGCAATGCGGAACTGAGAGATAAAGTAAAACAATCTTCTTCTCAATCACTTTTTGTCAGTAAACCCGATGTCTTAGTTGCTGTATTGAATAACCTAGGTAAGAGATAAGAAATTAGACGAGGAAATCAATTGACATCCTAATAATTACTTTTAGAATAGTTTCAAAGGAGGTATGAAATGGCTAATTTTAATTCAAATCTTAATTCCCTGGTAGGTAAAGAGGTTATATTAACTACTTGTTTAAATGACCAAATACACGGTTCTATTGCAGAGGTTGGTGATGACTGTCTTACTCTCCAGATGTCGGATCAAAAAAAGCACATTAATCTCTCCCACGTTGTCTCCGTTATACCTAAGGAGTCTATAACTAACTGATGATTTATAACTTTAACTTTTAATAAGGAGTGAAACCGGAATGGATATTATTGCAATTAGAACTACTGAAGAGTTTTTAAAGAAAAGTACAAACAACACTGCCACAGTATTTTTAAATTCCGGCTCATCCTATGAAACCAAATTTATCTATAAAATTATTGAACCAAATGTTTCAAATTTCCAGCCTTTAATTATAGTTGATGTTAAAGTTGATGGTGATGATTTGGCAATAATACCGGTTGCCAATATTAATCATATTGTCATTAAGGGGCCAGAAAAGGAAAAGAAAGTGGGTTTTTTTATTGAAAAGACTACATAAACAGCTGCTTCCCCTCTTTTAACTCTTGAATTGACCCTTTAAATATGATACCATTTTTTTAGGGAGTAAATATGAACTTTGGAACCATTGAAATAATATGTAAACCTTGCCAAAAGTGCAGAAATGCTGAAGAAGTCCTTTTAAAAGCTATCCGCTTGCTTGAAAGTGAATACAACACTCATTATCAATACGAAATCAAAAAAGAAGCTAATCTACGTAAAGCTGAGCGCTATAGTACTAATATTTCCAATGCTCCTTTTGTTATTATCAATGGCGATTTAGCCTTTGCCGGAAGGATTACTGATGTTAGTGCTGTCAGGTTCATCCTCTTAAGCATGATGCGTAATAACCGACTTCCTTTTCGATGATCCCAGGAAAATCTTTTTATTTAAGCAGATCCCCGATATTGGGTTTAAAGTAGACTCCGGCTAAGTCCTCTTTTGGGGGAAATTCCTGCAGCCATCCGTCTATGCCCAGCTCTTCTACCAAATCCTTTATTTTCTTGTATTCAAAAGGAGTCAGTTTGCGATTTACCGGCAGGAAATTTTTTGCTAAAAAATATGGTTGGTATTGACACATTATACTCAAAAGAGCCTCTGGTGTGTTTTTCTTAATCCAAAGCAGTGCATTTTCTGAGTCGCCTATATAATTTGGCAGAATAAGGTTTCTAATGATTAAGCCTTTTTTTAATAAATTACTATCCCAATGGGCCTGGCCAACTTGACTATACATCTCTTTTATACTCTTGGTAGCAAATATATGGTATTGGGGTGCCTGAGAGAAGAAATCCCCGGTCTCAGGTGAGGTATATTTTAAGTCAGTTAAATAAATATCTACGATGCCTCTAAGATCTTTAATTATTGATTCCTTTTCATAACCGGAAGTATTGTAAACTATGGGTATTTTAAGACCGGCTTTAAGAGCTAAGTGCAGAGTTTTAAGAATTTGACTCAAGAAATGAGTTGGGGTAACAAGATTGATATTGTGGGCACCTTGGCTTTGCAGTTTTAACATTACTTTAGCTAAGTCCTCAATTGTTATAGTTTCTCCTTTTAAGCCTTGAGAAAAATTATGGTTTTGACAGTACAGACACTTTAAGCTGCAGCCGGAAAAAAATATTGTTCCACTGCCAATATTTCCCGAGATAGCTGGTTCCTCACCTTGGTGAAGAAAGGCCGAGTAGATGATCAATTCTTTGGTCGTACCGCAATAACCTTTTTGATTGCTTAGACGATTGGCTTTACAATTTCGGGGACAGATATCGCAAGACGCAAGGCGGGATAGCATACTTTTTGCTATTTTGCCGGTAAGTTCTATTTTTTCAGAGTCAGTCATTTTAAGACTATTTTCTTAATTGCTCACGATATATCTTTCGGATTGAATGAAATATGTTTTTCTGGGCCTCGGTTCTATAGTCAGGAAATGTTGTAGGAAAGTGGCGATATTTACCATTATTAAAGCTAAGAGTAACTTCAGCAAAAACACCCTGTTTTAAGTATATTCGGTGAGCAAAATCCTTGGTTGTGGTTAAAACTAATTTCGCTTCATTAAGGTAGCCGGGGTCAATATTAATTTTTCTTTTGGAGTTAAGAGCAAATTTTTTTTCAATTCCAATAGAGAATAATTTAATTGCTGCAAACGAAGAAGGAGCGCGTAATTTTTTAAAAGAAATAAAACGGCGTTTTAAATCTTTGCCCGTCTCCTTTTCGTAGTAAGCGGTACCATTAAAATCAATCTCTTTACTTTCAAAATCGATCTTTCCAAAGCTATCCTCAAGTATATTTTTTGCTTTTTTATATATGCTATTTTGCGAAAAAATAAAACCGCAGATAAATTTTACTTTATGTGGTAGTTGGATTGTAAGCATCGTAAGAGGCGAGATTATTGATCTTTCAGGGTAGAGTTTACATAACTGCGCAAAACTCTTTTATCAGGTTCTTTTAAACTACTGAAATACATTGCAACCCGGTAAGGATACTTGCCGTTATCTTTTATCGGTTCAACACGAACAACTATGCCAGAGCAATTTACTTTTCTAATAACCTTGGACTTATTCTTTTTAAGAGGTATTAAGAGAACCACTTCCAGTTTAGTCATTAAGCTTAGAGGTTTACTGACTGGAAAATAGGCACCACTGGCAGAGATATTCTTGGTCTCGGTAAGAATATCAAAGTCACCGCTAGATATCTTAATTGAAAGCTGTTTGCTGACGCGGGGTGAATCTCGTCGCTCTTTCATTAATTTTATGCAGATTCTTGCTTTTTAAGGTTGGTTTTAAAGCAAGTGACATTACAGTAATATTTGTTATTTCTGTAATACCAGTCTGCCCTTTTTAAGGATTTGTTGCAGCTTATGCAGTTTTTTCTTTTTTCTTCAGCTCTTCCCATTGTTTTAATTAATTATGAGTTTACAATTTTATTTAAAAACGCAGAGAGGGTTTTTTTATTAGGTTCAGTCAACTCTAAAAATTCTAAACCAGTTGAAAACCTCTCAGCCGACCTTTCTTTATTACACCAACTTACTCGAGCTTTGATATTTAGAACTTTGTCTATAAGGTTGATATTTAATTTAAGTTCATTATTTTTAGCTAGAAATTCATTACTTACAATCCTGGCCCCGTTTGCACTTAAATCTTTGCTTACGGTATAGAAATAGTTCTTTGAGGGCAGGGTTCTACACTCTACCGGAAACGATACGCCAACTCTTTCATTTTGTCTTCTTTCTCTCATAACACCTCAAATATATATATTTTCAGTAGAATATAACATATTTTATTTTAATTGTCAACAGAGCTTGGGAAAAAGAGGGTAAATATCTCCAAAATTTCTCTTTAAAAGGGTTAATTATGAGGTTTTAGGAGGAAATCAGTAAATAGTGCATTATTTTGTGCCAAATCTCTCCAAAGTCAACTTAATGGTTTCAGGCCTAATTCCTTCGACAACGCTGACCTTGCCAATATTTTTTAGGAGAACCATGCGGATTTTTCCTCGAATAAACTTTTTATCGTAGACTAATGACTGGTACAATTTCAAAGGATTGGCTAAAAACTTAGTCGGCAAGGAGTATAATTTTAAAATTTTTTCGACTTCGCTTACATCTGAGCTTCTAGATTTCTTTAGATATTGAGATAGCCTTGCTGCATAAAGCATGCCTATGGAGACAGCATAACCATGGGGAACGCTCCTGTACTTGCTACTGCTCTCAAGGGCATGGGCTAAGGTATGTCCAAAATTAAGGATTGTTCGTAAGCCTTTGGTCTCTTTTTCATCGGCTTCTACGATTTGGGCCTTTATTCTAACGCAGGTAGATATCAATTGAGTAATTGTCTTAGAGTCTTGTTTGGTAATCAGGGCGTGGTTTTTTTTTAGAAAAGCAAAAAAAGTCTTATCTTTGATAAGGCTATATTTTATGGCTTCAGCTAAACCCTGTTTAAACTCTTTAGCTGGTAGGGTTTTTAAAACCAGAGGGTCGATACATACAGCTTTTGGTTGATAAAAGGCTCCGAGAATATTTTTGGCAATAGGTAAATCAATAGCGGTTTTACCGCCGATACTTGAATCAATCTGGCTTAAAAGGGTAGTCGGTATCTGAATGTAGGGTATCCCCCGTTTGTAAATAGCAGCGATGAAACCACCGAGATCCCCAACCACACCTCCGCCGAAACAAATTAAGAATAATTGTCGGCTGAGAGTGTCGGCTTTCACTACTTTGTCAATTACTTTAAAGAGCCAAGTCTTTGATTTTGCTTTTTCTCCATCAGCAACTGTAATGATAAGGTACTTATTTTTTGGAAAAATTTTAGCCATTTTTTTACGATATAACCGGCCAACAGATTTTGAGGTAATAACTATACCAAAATTTCCTAGATCGTATTTCTTTATAATGCTTGGCAGGCTCTTAAGTAAATTAGGCTTTATATAAATATTGTAGGGATTGCTAGACAATTTAACTCTAATTTTTTTCATCTTATAATTCCTTTAGTTATAGTCCGGAATCTATTCTTAAGACGTAGTTAAAGGCAAAGCTTGTGATTGACTTTATAATTCTTGGTAAGAGCCCTGAAAGAAAAGCAAAAATAATAAGAGAAGTGCCATAGGGTTTTATCCGTTTATATGCTGCGACCATACTTTTAGGCAGCAAAAAGGTCATGATTTTTGCGCCTTGGAGTGGTGGTATGGGAATAAGATTAAATACAGCTAGTAAGAGGTTTATCCAGATTGCAAAAACTAATATATCACTGTCGCCAAAATAAATCGTTTTAAGGATAATTGTTAAAATTAAAGCAAAACAAATATTTACCAAGGGAATGATTAAGGAGAGTATACCTATCTGCTTTTTAGGATTTTTTAAGCAATAAGAGTTTATTGGCAGGGGCTTAGCATAGCCTACTGAAAATAAGCCTTTACTGGCTATAAAAAGAAGTAAGGGCAGGATCAGTGTACCAAAAATATCAGTATGTGCTAAGGGGTTTAGGGTCAGGCGATGAGAGTTTTCTGCCGTTGCATCCCCCATTTTATTTGAAACCAAACAATAAAAATACTTAGGAATTGTTATTGAGAGATAGATAATTGAAAAAAATACTAAGATCATTGCTTGGGTTCAGTATTTTTGCTAACCATATCTTTGGAGATAAGATCATGGTATTGCTTTTCAAAAACACTTCTGGCCTCATTTGCCTCAGAAATAGTCAAATCGTTATTGGTGGCTAAGTAAAAAAAAGGTTTTTTTGCTTCTTTGCTATCTAAAATAGATCCGATAACATCAAGATAAATGCTGGCATTTCGTAAGGAAGTGGATTTGGATTTTTTAAAAAAATATGACACCAACTGGCGGTTACTTTTTCCTAGCTCGGCAAAGACATTAATAATGCTGTAAACCGCACTATTATTAGCAGTATCAAGGTGTGATTCAAGTAAAGTAACAACATTAGGGCCTTTACTGATAAGCTCTGCTTCAATTTTTCTTTTAGCCTTTAGAGTACCTCTAGAAAGTCTTGGCATTACATTACCAACGAAGGATGATAAGCCTATTTCTTCATCTTTTATTTTTAAAGGAAGATCTTTTTTGCCGGCGGAGTTCTGACTGGCCAAATCAACAGGAGCTAAAAACTTCTTATGTACCCAGCCTTTTGAATAAGGATAGGCGACTACTTTTAGCCACTCGCCATCTTTAGCGAGAATGCTGATTACATCACCTTGCTCTAATTTACCAATAGTAGGAGAGTCTAAAGAGGGCTTGGTGCGGAGGTTTAATTTTGATGCTGTAACTTCGCCCTTACGAAGAGAAATTTTTTTCACATATTCGGACCAAACATAAGCCCTGAATTGCTTTGGTAAAATTATTTGTCGCCACTCATAGAGCGATTTTACTACTTGAACTTTATCATTTTTTGAAAGTAAACCTAAAGATAGTGATTGAGTAGTCGAATCAATCCGGACATTAATCTTGTCAGCGAGCACAACATAGCTTTCTGATGAAAAAGTCGGAGCAGCTAAGACGCTGAAAAGTAAAAACGCAGTCAGGATAATTTTTCTGGAAATCATTTAGTTTCTTTAGGTGTTGAAGTCTCTTCAGTTTTTTCGGCTGCTGCTGCTTCTGTCTCTTCTTCTTTTGGCTTTTCCTTCTTAATAGCTTTTAACTTTACAATTTTTATTTTTGGCAAACCGAAAACACGATCATTCTCATTCCATTTGCCTTTTTTCATGAGCCATTTAATTCTTTCAGTCCTCTTCATGACTGAACGATCACCACCCAAATTGTCTGATCGTTTTAACGACGGGTGCAGTCCCATTATAGCCTCCTTGGTTTTCTCAATATGCAGTCTTTATACTTTTGGCGAAGTGAATGCAAATTATTTTTTGCTTCTTTTTCGTTTTCAAAGCCACCTACATAAATTACAATATATTTTCCGCTTCGAGAGTGATAAGCCGGATACCCTTGCTCTTTAAGTCTAGCTGCTTCACGGGCAGCCGGATCTTCTTTATTAAAACTAGCAACTTGGATGCGATAACCACGTTTTAGATCATCCTCTATTTTTTTCTCTTCCTTAACTACCGGTTCCTTGATCTCCTGGTTTTCCTCTTTAACTGCCTTCTCTACTTGGCGAGTCTCTTTCTTTATGGCTTCAGGGGCAGGAAGAGAATTTAGCTGGCCTCCTTTAGCAGCTTCTAGTCTGATTTGAGTAATGCGCTTGCCGCGTTCTACCCCCAAGGAAAAGGACAAGATAAACAACAAAAACAAGATTATGCCTGAAAGTATCAACGAATCCGGGCGTAAATATAATCCTCGTCGCTTTGTTTGCTTTGGGGCATCTTTTGCTAGTCCGGAAAGGTATAGTTGTTTGCCTTTCATGCCTCTTATTATATGTTAATTTTCGAAAAAATCAAGGATGCCGTTAAAATCTAAAATAGCTGGAAAACAAAAGAAAAATAGGTTTATAAAGGTATTATTTGCGGGTAGAGCTTAAGAATTTTCGAATAGATTTGCGTTTAAGAATTTTTAAAAATTTATCGACAACTTTTGGGTCAAATTGCTTCCCTTTTTGGCCTCTAAACTCCTCTTCAATTCTTTCAAGAGTATGCCGGTCTTTATACGGGCGGCCGAAGTACATTGCATCAAAAGTATCTAAAACGCTAAGAATTCGTGAACCAAGAGGTATTTTATCATGTTTTAATTTAGAGGGATAGCCGGTGCCGTCATAACGCTCATGGTGGTGAAGAATAATGGGAATAGCCGGCTTTAGAGCTTCGAGATTTCTAAACAATTCTACGCCTTTCTCGGGATGTTTCTCAATAAGTTTATGCTCCTCTAAAGTTAGTGGTTTTTGTTTCTTTAACAAGTGCGAAGGTAACTTCATTTCTCCAGCATCATGCAAGATTGCAGCTTGTTTTAAAGATTTAGTCTCAATCTCTGATAAATTCATTGATTTACTCATAGCCTTAATTAAACGAGATATTGATTTAGCATGCAAGTTGGATGTGGGAACAAACTGATTAAGAATCGTTGATAATGAGTTTACATAGCTAAGCATTATTTTCTGTTGCTCCGAATAGAGCTCATAAATTTTTAAACTAATACTTACTTCTTCGCAAAGCGCCAGAAACCACTTTCTTTCACTCTCGTCAAACTCTTTAGATTTCGAGTCACGTTTGACATAGATAGCGCCTAGGGTTTGAGAAAAAATAAAGGGGTAGATGAGGCGATTATTAAAGATGATTTCTCGCTCTTGCTTTAAAATTTCCTTTTCAATGCGTGTTAAAATAGATTTTCCGCCCTTTTTAATAATCTGCTCCTTGCCTTCAAGACGTACTTTAAGAAAATTTGTACTGTTATGAATCTTACAAACTATGACAATTTTGTCAGCCTTAAAGGCATTGCGGAAGAGACGACATACTCCGATTGAAAAACTTAGGATATCATCAACGGCTGTGATTAGACGATAAATTCCGTGAAAAGCCGAAAATGCAGTCTTATAACGCTTCATTTAGTTAACACCTTTTTGCATTCCCTGTAGAGGTCCTTAAGGCCTTGGGAAATTATTTTAGTATTTGATGTAACCGGCATAAAATTTGTATCTCCAAGCCAGCGTGGCACAAGGTGGACATGAAGATGTTTTTCTACACCGGCTCCGGCAACTTTGCCAATATTTAAGCCGACATTAAATCCTTGAGGCTTGATTACTTTTTGTAGTAGTTTTTTTACTCTAATTAGGCACTTATTCATATCTAAGAGTTCGGTGTCATTTAGTAAGTCTATGTCTTTTATATGTCGATTAGACACTACCATAACATGGCCGTTAGTATAGGGAAAAGTATTAAATACAACAAAAAAATATTTAGAACGAAAGAGAATTAAATTTTTTGCATCTTTGCGCTCCCGAAAAATTTTACAAAAAATACAACCCTTGGTTTTTGACTGGGAAATATAACTCATTCTCCAGGGAGCCCAAATTCTATTCAATTTCAACAATCCTTCTCTTTAAACCACTATCAGTAGTTTCTAGTATACCGTAAGTCCGCTTAGCTGCAAAGATAGTATCAGTGCAGGATCCGGGGTTAAAGTAAATCACACCATTAATCTCTTCATTGGTTGGATTATGGGCATGACCAAAAACTATTATATCAAGATTTTTTAATTCACTGGCAAATTCATGTTGCAAATACTTGATCAGTCCTTGGGGCTGGCCTGAACCATGGGTTAAACCAATTTTTAAATTTTCTAAATTAAGTAGTTGTTTTTTGGGTAATTCTTTCTGAATGTCAGCACTATCCATATTTCCGGCCACACCATAGACCTTAGTCCACTTAGAAAGAGTTTCGTAAAGTGAATAATTAGTGAAATCGCCACAATGAAGACAATAATCGCTTTTCTTGGCCTCCTCTTCTATGATTGGCTCAAGACGCCGATATTGTTCAGGAATATGAGTGTCGCTTATTACCAGTATTCTCATCACTAATTAAATTATTGCTTGGTATTTGCCGGTTAGTTACATCGACTCTAGCATCGTCTACTTTTTTATAATCGGTAGTAGTTAAGGAAACAAACGGCTTATTATAGATATTTAAAAGTCGGTTTATGTCATTTATGTCCCAGAGTATTATTTTTTTATTTTTTGCTATAACTTTAGCAGTGGCTGATATAACATCAAGAGAAATGAATATCTTTTTAACATTTTTCCCCTTTATGTTAGCTCCTTTCTCCAGAAAATAAAATATATCATTATCAGTAAAATTCTTTTCTTTTATTCCGGTAAAAATTATCTCTTTACCTTCGGCAATAAGAAGATGAAAATTTCTTTTTGGGTAAGATATCATCTTTGTTTTATCAACCAGAGGGAGTCTGTACTTATTCTTGCCTAAACGAATTGTATCATTTTGAAAAGCAGAGAAAAGCTGGAGAACTTTCTTTAGTTTATCCTCTATAAATTCCTCTTTAAAAAGAACCAACTGCTCTTCTAAATTATTACGAAAGATGAAATTGCGCTGCTTTGGGTCGGAGGTGGCCTGGGTAAAGCAAATGGGGAAGATATTTTTCAGCCAGAATGAAAAAAGAGAGTCCCTTATTTTATAAATATCTCCTAAGTTATCGATATAGTTTAAATCAGATAATTTCTGCAGCCGGATATTAAGCTCTTTTGATTGACAAAAGCCTAAAGAAAGCAGCTCACTCTTACGAAGATAGCCTTGACTAAGAGAAAGAAGTATCTTTAAGGCAGCTTGTGAATCTTTAAAGTTAGCGTTTATAAAGTCTACCTTTTTGGTAAATTTTTGAAAAAAGTAGGAGTACTGCTCGTATACTGTCTTATCGAGAACTTTAATTATACTACCATTTTCATCATCCCTCTGGTAGTGCTTCTTAATTTTGCGGGAAATAAAATCATAATACATTAGATTGGAATCCAAGATATTTACGAAAAAAGAAATAAAAAAAACTGAACAGTCCAGGGGCGCTAAAAGGCTCTTTAAGTAAAAATAGTTGTCGAGAAAAGCATTGTTGTTTAGGAAAACTTTTTCAAAATTACCGAAAAGAAGATTTAGTTCTCCTAAGAGTATTCTTTGAGCTTCTTTAATCTTTGTTTCTGAGAGAACCACCATACAGTTTCGTTGAAGGATAATAAAGTTAGAAAAGCTTTGATAAAAATCATCAAAGATATTAATCAGGTTTAAGAATTCTTCAATGATCAGAACGCACCTAAGGTTGCTCTCGGTCAGAAAAGTGTTTATTATCTCGGTAGCGTCTAAAAAGGATATGTTGTCCTTTTTTAGTGAATCTTTAATGAAGTCAGTTGTTGCCGGCAAAGAAGAGCTTAATTGGCAGATTAGCCGGTCTAAGGGGTCAGATTTCCTGGCATAAGCGCTTAGCAAGGAGAAAGCAATAGTCTTGAATATTTCTTTTTTCCCTTTGTAGGAAGTTGAAAAGCGTATATAAATTAAGTTTTCGATTCTTTCAGTAGAAAAATACCCGTCAAGTATATAAGATGTTTCATCGGGATCGTCATTTAAAAGAGTTAAATTTTGGCGGTAGCCCTTCTCAAAAGCCTTCAGGCGTTTGTCCAAAACAGAAAGTTTATTATTTTTAAGAGAGTCAATCATTTCAATTTAAATATTTTAAGGGATCCTGGGGAACCGTCCTTTTTCTTATTTGAAAGTGTAAAACGTGTTCTCCGCCTTTTCCTGAAGCAACTCTAGCGATTAATTGACCGGTTTTTGCTGTCACTCCTTCCTTAACCAAGGGGCTGTCTAAGTTAGCATAGATTGTGTAATAACCAGATGGGTGTTGGAGGATAATAGCATGGCCCCAACCTTTTAAATTGTTGGCAAAAATAACCTCTCCTCTTTTTGAAGCGTAGACATCTAAATCACTGGGGGCAAGTGCGATATTTATGCCTTTATTTATAGTACTGTCGAGCTTTTCACCGAAGTAATTAATTACGTCACCTTGACTTGGCCAGTTAAAGCCAACACCAGAGCGGCGTGTGATTTTAGGGATATATATTTTTTGCCCTATCTTTAGATTGCGGATTGCTATCCCCCTGTTCTCAGCTTTAATACCTTCCACGGTAATACCATATTTTTTAGCTATTTTCCATAGAGAATCGCCTTTTTTTACTAAATAATGACGTCGCTTTTTACTGGTAGTTTTTTGCGGTGATGAGGCTTTAGTCCGGTAGGTATTTTTGGGAACTTTCTGATGCTCAATTCTGCTCTCAGCGCATCCAGCGAGGATAATAATCCCTATACTTAATAAAGAGATCTGTTTATACATTGATTATGATGACGGTTTAAATAAAAACAATTTTCTTATCTACCTATAGCAGCTATACTACCTTAAAAAGAAAAATATTCAACAAAAATAATTCTTAAAAAAGCAAATACTGCTTGACATTTTTTAATTTTAATTTATTAAAAAATTTAAGCAAGAACTAAAAGCGGGCGAGCGGAATCGAACCGCCGTCTCAACCTTGGGAAGGTCACGTTCTACCATTGAACCACGCCCGCAGTAAAGTAAAATTATAAAAGTTTAAAATTAAGCTAGCTAAAATTAATGCAAGAGGTTGCAGTCATCAATCATTTTTAATGAGCAGAAATTTTCACACATACTGCAGACATCATCGGAAGTGTTAGTGTAGTTTCGATAAGCTTTAGCTTTGGCCTCATCAATTGCCAGGGGGAAAATTTTATTCCAGGTTCGCCTTGCCCGATGTTTGGAAAGTTCATAATCCCGGCTCCACTCATCTTTAAAGCGAATAAGGTTTACACAATGAGCAGCAATCTTAGAAGCTATGGTACCTTCTTTAATATCTTCTAGGGATGGATGCCTGAGATGTTCAGCCGGAGTTACCACACAAAGAAAATCTGCGCCAAAGTATGCACCGATTGCCCCGCCAATTGCAGAAGTTATATGATCGTAGCCAGCGGCGATATCGGTTGGTAAGGGACCAAGAACATAAAAGGGAGCATCATGGCATATCTTTTTTTCTAATTTCATATTCATGGGTATTTCATCGATTCGAATATGACCAGGGCCCTCTACCATTGCCTGTACGCCTTTCTTTCGGCAACGCTTAACTAATTGCCCCAAGACTTTTAACTCTGAGATTTGAAGATCATCAGTAGAATCAGCGATAGCGCCCGGCCTTAAAGCATCGCCCAAGCTCATAGTGACATTATATTTTTTTGCCAAATCCAGGATTGTATCAAAGTTGTCATAGAGTAAGTTTTCCTTTTTATTTACAAACATCCAGCGTGAGAGGATAGCTCCTCCCCGGCTCACAATTCCTCCTAAGCGTTTTTTGCGTCGAATTTTTAAAAGCGTACTTTTTAAGATTCCAGCATGGATTGTAAAAAAATCCACACCTTCTTTAGCTTGCTTAAGCAGGACATCGTAAATATCGTTAAAAGTAATGCTTTCTAAGGATCGTTTTCTTCGTTCAACCTCAAGGGCAGCTTCATATATGGGTACAGTTCCTAAAGGCACAGAAGATTTTTTAAGAGCCTGTTTTCTGAATTTAGCTAATTTTTGAGAAACGCTTAAATCCATTACAGTATCGGCACCATTATCGATAGCGCAAAGCATTTTCTTTATTTCTGTTTTCTCGCTATCAGTCTTAGTAGATAGACCGAAATTAGTATTAATTTTCACCTTAAGTCCCTGGCCAATAGCACAAGGATTGGCTAGCTCTTTAGTGTTATTGTGAGGTATAACAACAAATCCCTTTTTTAATTGGGTTTGCAAGTGGTTTAAGGATACCTTTTCCTTACTGGCGAGTTGTTTTAAAAAACTTTTCTTAAACATTTTTAGATTTATTTTTTATAAAGTTATTTATTATACCGATAATCCGATTAATAGCAATTATTAATTTTTAAAAATTACTTCCAAAGTGTATTTTTCTTTAAAAGCTCCTTTTCTAAGGTATAAACTTCATAGCGGATTTTTTTTACGGTTTTAGTCTTAGCCGGGAGCTTTAATTTAAAAAACTCCTCTAAGACACGTAAGGATTCTTTAACCCTTTGAAGATTACTATAAGCTATATCATTAATTGATCCCCGGCTTGATTCTAACTTGTCTAATTTTCTCCCTAAGTCTTTTTTAGAGTTTCGGGAAAGAATTAAATTTTTAATTAGTCCAGGGGTAAGAAGGTTATCTAATTCGTGGCGCAGATGCCTGATTTTCTTTCTTAAGCGGTTATTATTGGCTATAAAGCGAAAAAGGTCTTCAACAACCCTTAAACCTTCCTTAGCTCGATTGAAATTGGCATCAATGGTGCGGAAAACACCTTTATTTATATCCATAAAATATTATGGTCTCAAGTGTTTTAAGCAAATTTCTTTATTTTCGAAATAATAGCTGTAGTCGAATGTCCAGCCTTTAATTTTATTCGATGGACTTTTTTTACCAAGCTACTACCGATAATCTCACTCTTCTTCCAGTCTCCACCTTTAACTAGGATATCCGGTCGGAGTTGCTTAATTAGGGCGTAAGGTGTCTTCTCTTTGAAGGTAATCACATAATCAACACAGGAGAGAGCCTCTATGATTAAGGAGCGGGCTTTTTGGTTTTGAACCGGCCGCAGCTGACCTTTTATTTTTCTAACTGAAGAGTCAGCGTTGAGTCCAACTACTAAGATGTCACCCTTTTTCTTGGCTTCCTTTAATATTTTTAAATGCCCGGGATGGAGAATATCAAAACAGCCATTTGTAAAGACAATTGTCTTACCACTAGCTTTATGTTTGTCTATTATAACTTTTAAGGTTTTAGCAGTCTTTATTTTTCCCATAAGAGAAATTTTGTTGGAAAAAGTTTTTAAGAAAAGTGGTTTTCGACAATTGCACAAATAATATGACCGGCAAGAATATGCATTTCCTGGATAACCGCAGTTATCTGTGAAGGGATTGTTAAAGCCAAGCCACTAAGCTTGAGCAGTTCACCTCCATCTCTACCAAGAAATCCGACTGTTAGTAAAGAATTTCTTTTTCCCATTTCTAAGGCTTTAAGCACATTCTTTGATTTTCCTGATGTTGAGATGCCTACTAAAATATCTCCGGGTTTAGCTAGAGCCTCGACCTGCCTGCTGAAGACATCTTCAAAACCGAAATCATTGGCCAGAGAAGTTAAAATAGAGGTATCAGTAGTGAGAGCGATAGCTGCCAGGGCTTTACGATTTTTTTTGAATCGGCCAACCAATTCAGCAGTTAAATGTTGGGCATCGGCCGCACTCCCGCCATTACCCATAAAGAGTATCTTATTGCCCTTTTCAAGAGATTCTATAAACTCTTTGGCAATATCAATAATAACCTGGGTATTATCTTTTAGATAATCAAGGCCTTGATTATGGGCAGTTAGAGCATCTTCAACAATTTTTTGCATAGTTTTTAAAATTAGCTAAAAAATATTTTTGACATCTCGTAAAGATCAAGGTCTAAAGTTTTTAGCTCCTTGGTAGCATCCTCTAAGTTAACGTCAACAATCTGGTTACCCTTTAGGCTGACCATTTTACCAAAGCTACCTGCTTTAATCAATTTATAAGCTTTTACACCAAAGCGGGTCCCTAAAACTCGATCAAAGGCTGTGGGCGTACCGCCTCTTTGGATATGACCTAAAACCGTTACTCTTGTCTCAAAGCCGGTTGTATCCTCAATTAGCTTTCCTAAGGTTTGGCCTATTCCTCCCAGGCGTACATGACCGAATTCATCTAAATTTTTCTCTTGTAAACAGACATTCTCATCTTTAAAGAAAGCGCCTTCAGAAACCACTATAATGCTGAAATTTTTACCTCGCTCATGCCTGCTCTGAATTGATTTACAAACTTCCTTAGCATCAATTGGAATTTCCGGAATAAGAATATAATCTGCTCCTCCGGCAATCCCTGAATAGGCAGCAATCCAACCGGCGTGCCGCCCCATTACTTCAACCACCATTATTCTATCATGAGATTCAGCAGTCGTATGCAGTCGATCAATACATTCCATTACGATATTAATGGCTGTATCAAATCCAAAAGTGAAATCTGTTGCCCCTAAGTCATTATCAATAGTTTTTGGTACCCCGACAACCTTAACACCTTCCTTATATAAGTTTGTAGCAACACCTAAGGTATCTTCACCGCCGATTGCAACTAAAGCATCAATACCGAGCTCGGCAAGATTCTTCTTAACTATTTCGACTCCACCTTCCTTCTTGTAAGGATTAGTCCTTGAAGTACCAAGGATTGTTCCGCCTTTATGAAGAATGCCGGAAACTGATTTTAAATCTAGAGGCTTAGTTTCTTTGTCCAGCAAGCCTTTCCAGCCATGCCTAATGCCTACAATTGTCTGGTTGTCATTCATAGCTGTTCTGACTACTGCACGAATTACCGGGTTTAGCCCCGGGCAGTCACCTCCACCGGTTAGAATTCCAATTTTCATAGTTTGCTCCTTCTTGCTTAGTCGTAATGTCTGAAAGGCACTTCTGGTTCTTGAGATGGGAGAGAACCCTTTTTCCCAGGCATTGAAACCTTTCTTATTTCCAAATTAACTCTCACATCTTTATCTTCACCAAGGAAAGTATCCATTTTTTCTTTTATTTTCTCCTGAATTTCCTGGGTAAATTCAACAAGATTAACCTCAGCACTCAAAACACCTTTTATTAAAATTTCTATGCCTTTTTTCTTAAGGCTTACTTTTGGTCTTATCTGTGATACCTCGGTCTTTTCCTCCAGCATTTTTTTCAGCATATCTTCGATTGCAAATAAAGTAATGCTGACAGTACCTTGACTTGATTCAAAACGTATTGATTTATCTCGGCTAAGACGTCTTAAGCCAGTTTGGAGATAACGAAAACAAAATAAAATTATAAGCACCCCGGATAAAAGTACAATCCAACGAGGAGAATGCAGGGAGTAACTTGTTTGGGAGAATTCATGTAGATAGAAACTTAAATCACTCATATCAACCACATCTAAAGATGCGCCTATAAAAAAAGCTCCCACGCTGCATGATAAAATAATATACAAAAGTAAAGAAAAACCCATTTATTCCTCCTCTTTGAGTAGAGTTAAGTAATCATTCTTCCTGTGAGGGAAGAAATTTTTCCAGGAAACTCGTATTATACTTACCGCGTCTAAAATCAGGGTCGTTAATAACATCACGACAAAAACCAGAAGTTGTTTTAATCGGTTCAATAAGAAGTTCACTTAGGGCTCTGTCCATTTTTTGCAGAGCTTCTCCCCGGCTGGCACCTTTAGTTATTATTTTTGCAATTAGAGAGTCGTAATATGGCGGTATGCGGTAACCAGAGTAAACATGGGTGTCAACGCGCACATTCTTACCGCCTGGGAAGTAACAAAACGATATTTGGCCCGGACAAGGCATGAATCCTTTTTCCGGATCCTCAGCATTAATTCTACATTCAATCGATGAACCGCTTAAGGTGACATCATCTTGCTTAATCCTCATCTTTTCACCGGCAGCAATGAGTATTTGTAATTTTACCAGATCAATACCGGTTACTTCTTCAGTTACCGGGTGCTCAACTTGGATTCTTGTATTCATCTCCATAAAATAGAAGTTGTCTTTATCGTCAAGGAGGAATTCAATAGTTCCTACACTTTTATAATTAAGTGCTTTTACTGCCTTCACACATAAGTCTCCCAGGCGTTTGCGCATACGGCTATCGACAGCCGGAGACGGAGTTTCTTCAATTATTTTTTGATGTCTTCTTTGCACGCTACAGTCTCTTTCACCAAGGTGAATTACGTTACCGTAGTTATCAGCAGCAATTTGCACTTCTACATGCCTTGGGTTCTCAATAAATCTTTCCATATAGATATCAGAATCACCAAAGGCAGCACTTGCTTCAGACTGGGCAGTAAAAAGAGCGCTTACCAGGCGAACATCACTATGACAGACACGCATACCTTTTCCTCCACCACCAGATTTAGCCTTTAAGATGAGGGGGTAGCCGATTTTTTTAGCTAGATTAAGAGCATCTTCTTTTGAAGTAATAGAACCCTTGCTTCCGGGAATCAAAGGGATACCTGCCTTACCCATAGTATTTTTTGCTTGTACTTTATCACCCATTATCCTTATGTTTTCGGCTGTTGGTCCAATAAATTTTATACCGCAGGATTCACAAACCTCGGCAAAATTAGGATTCTCAGCCAAAAATCCGTAACCTGGGTGGATGGCGTCACTATCAGTTATTTCAGCTGCACTAATTAAGCTAGATATATTAAGGTAGCTATCAGCTGCCAGGGGTTTTCCAATGCAAATAGCTTCATCAGCGAATTCTAAGTGAAGAGAATTATTATCGGCTTCTGAGTAAACTGCAACCGTCTTAATACCGAGCTCCTTACAAGCTCTGATTATCCTTACAGCTATTTCTCCTCGATTAGCAACTAAGACTTTTGATATCATAATCTATTTAGTTTATGCTGGCTCAACTACCAACAAACTCTGTCCAAATTCAACCGGTTCACCATTTTCAACCGGTACACCAACGACTTTGCCTCCAACTTCAGCTTTAATTTCATTCATCAATTTCATAGCTTCAATTATACAGACAACGTCACCGGGTTTAATGACTTCACCTATTTCGACATAGGGCTTTGCTCCTGGTGATGGTGCCCGATAGAAAGTTCCTACCATTGGAGACTGAATTTCAATTTCTGATGTTTTTCTCTCGGCAGGCGATTCAGCTTCCGGGGAAGCCTTGGGAAGTTGGTTTAAAGGAGGTAGAAGCTCTGCTCCTCCTTTTTTTAGCTTAACTCGCTTGCCTTCCTCTTCAATTTCTAACTCCGTAAGATTATTTTCATCCATGAATTTAATAAACTTATCTAATTTCTCCAAATCCATATTGCCCCCTTTTATCAATTTAAACACGCCCCATGTAAGTTTGCGTTCTCGTATCGACTTTTATAGAGTCACCAGTATTTATAAATAAAGGAACATTTACCTTAAGGCCGGTTTCCATCTTAGCCTGTTTTGTTCCTGCCTTAACAGTATCACCCCGGAATCCCGGGTCAGTCTGAGCAACCTTTAAGATCATAGTTAAGGGGAGCTCTAAGTCGATAAGTTCATTCTTGTAGAAAACTCCGCCCAATTCAAGGTTATCTTTTAGCCAATACAATTTATCGGGAATTTTAGATTTATGCAAGATAAGATCTTCGTAGTTATCCATAGCCATAAAATGATATAAATCACCATCCTTATATACGTACTGCAAAGCCCGTTTTTCTATAAAGGCTCTCTCTGCATTATCAGAGTCTCGCAGGGTACATTCAAGTGTTTGTGAAGTTCTCATGTTTCTTAGTTTAGCCCGACAAAATGCTGCTCCCCGGGCAATTTTTGCATGTTCACAGGAAATGACAATATAGAGCTCCTTATTATATATAAGAGCCATGGATGGCCGTATTTCACCTATGACCATCGCAGCTTATGACCTCTCTAGTTTTACCTTTAACAAGAACCATATCCTCTATGCGTACACCAAATTTATTGTCTATATAAATTGCTGGCTCCACTGTAATAACCATGCCTTCTTTTAGTACCTCATCACTATTGGGGCGAAGATATGGTGGCTCATGAACCGAAAGCCCTACGCCATGTCCAAGGCCATGGGTAAAATTCTTACCCCAGCCTTTTTTTTCAATGTATTGACGTGCAGCCCTATCAACGTCAGCAATTCTGGCCCCGTCTTTAATTTTGCTAATACTTAACTCTTGGGCTTTTTTAACAGTATCAAATATTTCCTTAAAAAGAATGGGCATTTTACTGCAAAAAAATACCCTTGTCAAGTCAGCACAATAGCCATAATACCTTGAACCTAAGTCAATTAGGAGATTCCCCTCGCTAAGTTTTGTTTCCTGGGGGCGATGATGGGCAAAAGCCGAGTTTTTTCCGCAAGCAACAATAGCTTCAAAAGCGAGTTCACTATCAGCTTTTAACTTTAAAAACTTCTCAATTTCTATTGCCAGGTGTTTTTCAGTCATTCTTTCATCTTTAATCTCCTCGGCAAATAAAAAGGCCTCCTTGCTCACTGCTACTGATTTTTTTATTAGCTTAACCTCAGAAGGAGTTTTAAACATGCGGATTTTCTCTAGGAAATCATAGGTTTTGATAAATTTAATATTATTTTCTGAGAGGTCGTTTCTTATAGTTTGATACTCTAGAAAAGGAAGATGCTTGGCCTCAAAGCCAGTATTTTTAAGTTTAAGACGGGCAATTTTCTCGGAAATAAGGTGAAAAATATTATTCTTAAAATCAGAAATAACTAATTCCCAAATATTATTTTTTTTAAGTTGGCTTGCATTTAAGATGTTTGAAAAAAGAATTAATCTTCCTTCTCTAGTGATAAGGAGATAGCCGTCAACTCCTCTAACACCAGTTAAATAGTGAATGTTTGCCGGGTTAGATATTAGCAAAGAAGAGATAGACTCTTGCGATAAGAGCTTAGCGCATTGTTTAATTCTTTGTTTCATTTATTTTTCATTTAAAAGGTATCTAGAAGCTGCCTGGAGAGCCAGGAAATAGCTGAGTTTACCAAAGCCGGAAATAACTCCTATAGCAACATCGCTGATTAAAGATGTCTTTCGAAACTCTTCACGCTTGTAGATATTTGAAAGGTGTACTTCGATGGTAGGTTTTTTAATCCCCAAGAGGGAGTCACGGATAGCCACGGAAGTATGCGTGTAGGCGGCGGGATTGATAATCAAAAAGTCATAAGAAGCTTTTGTTATCTTTTCGACAATGTCCCCTTCTGAGTTTGATTGAAAAGTCTGGAGTAGGAGATTATCCTTTTTTGCTAAGACTTTTAATTCTTTATCTATGTCGGAAAGGGTAAATTTTCCATAAATATCAGGTTCTCGTTTTCCTAAAAGATGCAAGTTAGGACCGTGAATGACTAATATCTTATTTTTCTTAGCACTTTTCATTTTCCCCCTTCGCTTTGACACTCTTCGGCTTGGTCAATTAACATAATTGGAATTGAATCTTTTATCGGATACTTTCTCTGACAGCTCCTACAAACAATCTTATCGTCGACTAAGCTAACTTCAGTTTTACAGGCTGGACAAGCCAAAATCTCTAATAATTCTTTTTTAATCATTTTACCCCTATTTTTTTAATTCAATATACATCATTCTTAAGTTATATAAGTAATCATCTAATAAAGTTTCTTCTTCTTTGGTTAAGTTGCCTGTAGTTTTTCCCTTTATGATTTCTAAAGTATCAATCAAAAACCTTGCTTGATCAAAGTTGGGATCCGCTTTTCCAGTTAAGGGGTTTTCAACCTTACCCATAGCAATCATAGCTTGCATGCTCAAAGAAGATAAAAATACAGAAAATGACGGCTGATGGTAGTCTTT
>CAJXAF010000010.1 GCA_913050175.1 uncultured bacterium | reverse complement strand
ATTGTAATATGCCTAATAAAATTCCTATAACTAAGAGTGAATCTTTATGCCCTAAATGCGGGTCTGGGCTCCAAACAAAAACTCACAAGAAAGTAGTATTAGATGTTTGCCCCTCATGTTCTGGTGTATGGGTTGACACTTTAGATTTTGAATACCTTACATCACCAAAAGATGTTTATAGCGATCCTTCGGTTGAGCCGACTTTTGTTTATGACCCACCCAAAGGAACAGGTACTTTGCATGAGTGCGTTAGATGCGATAATCTTATGAATCATGTTAATTTCAAAAATATATCAGGAGTTTTAATGGACGTCTGCTCTGACCATGGTGTCTGGTTGGACGAGGGAGAGCTCACACGCATACGTACTTTTATAGCAAGCGGCGGGATAGAAAAAACTCTAGATATTAAAATCGATAAAAATATTACTGAAATAGAAAGAATTGCACGCAAAGCTAATAATATTGAATTTATACAAAGAGCCCTGCATAGGTGGAATTTAAAACGAATAATTTTAAGTGGCGGAAAAATAACTGAATAAAATCATCCTGGTCACCTATTAGAATAAATAAATTATGAAAAGGATAATTCCCCTGCTAATTCTATTGTCTCTACCTTCTCTTGTTTTTTCCACAACTATTGTCCTTAAATCAGGAAAAACCATTGAAGGCACTGTAACTGAAACAACTAACGAATACATAAAGGTTGATTTTAGCGGTGTATCCCTAAAATATTACTTAGACGATATTAAAAGTATCGACGGTAAGAGTCTAGAGCCGGAAATTGATAAAGAAATACTCACCATCGGCTTAACTGACAGCCCTGAGTCATCAATTATATTCTGGAAGACAGTTATTTCAAAAGAACCGAAGAATATTGATGCTCATATCAATATCGCCTCTGCCTATGTTGATCTTTTTGAGTTTGATGCCGCTATCGAGTACTTTAAAAAAGTCATTGAAATCGACCCTAAAAATGCTGATTCACACCTTAATATCGGTCTGACTCATATTTCCTTAAATCAATACCCCAAAGCCATACCATTTCTAGAAAAAGCTATTGAACTTGCCCCTAACAAGCAAGATACGGCTGCAGCCCATCACGGCTTGGGAGCAAACCAGCTTCATCTAGGTAACCCTAGCCAAGCAATACCGCACTTTAAAAAAGCTATAGAGCTATATCCGAATTTTTCCTCAGCCTATGCAAATCTCGGAGTCAGTTACGCCCAAATAGAAGAGTATGAAAAAGCAGTAGAGTATTTAGAGAAAACCGTAGCCCTTGATGAAAATTTTGCTGATGCCTACCATAACCTTGGCCAGATCTACTCTAAATTAGGCCAAAGGGATAAAGCTAAGGATGCTTATTTAAAAGCTAAATACATCTACCAACAACAAGGAAATTACACGGCTGCCCAGAGAATAGACTCATACTTACAATGATGAGAATTAATATTATCTTTCTTATTTTCTTATTTTTATTTCCTAATTATTCTAGCCCTCTAAGTGACTCAGCTGAAACTGTGTCCTTTATCGTGCCAATAGATGTAAGGCTCTTCAGCAAAACTACAGACATTCGAGTTAGTTTATATAACTCCGAAGAAGTAAAAATAATGAATCTAACTGCTGAGTGTTTAGTATCATACGACATTAAGACACAAACTGAAAGTATCACCTGTCCAAAAGGAATAAAATATCAAGAGGTAAAGCCTGAAGAATTCACATTCCCCATTAAAGGTATTATTGAAATTAAAAGTAAAGTGGTAAGAATTGGTGAGAAATATCGCCTCTTAATATCTGGCTTAAGTAGTGATGACTGTAATTCAGCATCAACACAAATAACTGCTACGGCAAACTCTAAAATAGTGAAGTTGAAAAATCTCTCTTGGATGACAACTGAGATGGCTTGCATGCCCTAGAGAGTGCATTTGTTTTTAGCCCTGCCCTTGTTAACAGAGATAAATAATAAGATAACAAGTTAATCATCCTCCTATTGGACAAATTTCGCAACTTTCTTATGTTTTTGGAGGCTGGAAGGTTTTCTCTAATCCCGATTTAACTTATCAGTAGTTCCAATAGGCGTGGGATATCTAAAAACGACGAGATAGCTTGAAACAATAAAAGTTAAAATTGTTACTAACTGAATTAATTGCGAAGCCTTATCACTTATATGTCCTAATTCAAATGCCATCAAGGCAATCAACAACGAAAATTCACTTAGTTGACCTAAACGCATACCGATTTCTTTTGAAAAAGCTTTTTTTTCACCAACCCTTATAAATGCCATTTTAAAAACGACTGGTTTCATAATAAGAAAAATTGTTGCAAGCAACAGTGCCGGCACAAACATATCTTTCAGAATAAACAAGTCAAGCTTGGCTCCCAATGAAAAAAAGAATAGAACTAAGAAAAAATCCCTAAGAGGCTTTAATTCTTCTGATATGAATAAAGCGACTTTGTGTCGGGCTAAAACAACCCCGGCAAAAAATGCCCCTGTTTCAAAAAACAGTCCTAGATGATGAGATATAGTTGCAATTCCAATACACCAAGCTAATCCCAGAATAAATAATGTTTCCTGGATTCTATCAACATTTGCCATAATTTTTCTTAAAACATAACGCTCAAATAAAGCTAAGACAGATATAAACAGAGTTAATTTTACAATTATTATAGAAAAACTTGCCAATACACCTTGGGGAGTATTCAGGCATCTAATCAATGCAAGTATTCCAATAGCTAACAAATCCTCCAAAATTAAGACACTTATACAAAGAGCGCCCATACGTTGTTGATGAAGCTTTGTTGTTGGCAACAATTTTATGGTTAAGATTGTACTTGAAAACATCAAGGCAAGAGCAATACATATACTGTCTACAAGGGCAAAGCGGAATAGCAACGAAAACAAAAGTGCAATTACAAAAGAAAACAAACAATTGACAAGCGTAACAATTGAAGTTTTTTTAAATAATTCAACTAATTTTTGTGGATGTAAACAAAGACCTGCTAGAAATAGTAATAAAGTTATGCCAAGATGAGAAATAATTTCAATAAATTCTGTATGCTTAATCCATCCAACCCCCCATGGTCCAACCAAGACTCCACAAAGAATATATGCAATAATGATTGGTTGCTTTAAAGCAACCGCAAGGCAACTTAAGATTGCCGAACCAACCAGCAAAATGCATAAATCAAAAATAAATCCTTCCATATAAATATTATACATCTGAAGCTCAAAAATAAAATAAAAAAAGCCATTCTAAGCTTTTAACTCACAAGGGCTTAAGATTATAATACTGGCTCCCCCTATTCAGCTTTTTGGAGGAGTTTTGGTATTTTATGAAACTTTTGAAAATAAATATACCTGAGATTTTTTCCAATAAATGTTATAATGCGCTTGTAACCTTGTTGTCTATTCGATATATACTTTGCTATAATTTTATCTATGTTCAAAAGCTTAACTTCCACGGTTAAATTAAACACTGAATTCTGGATGGGTATAATCCTTTTCTGGGTGATGTATTTGATCCCGACGCCTACCGGAATGAGTGTGCCCGCGCAGAAAACCGCGGCGATTACGCTCTTGATGGTCTGCTGGTGGATGTCCGAAGCCATCCCTATTCCAGTTACTGCCCTGGTGCCTTTGGCAGCGTTTCCCATCTGCAGCATCATGAATAGTAAAACCGTAGCTGCCCCCTATGCCAACCATAATGTCTTTCTATTTTTGGGTGGCTTTTGCATGGCGATTGCTATGCAAAAGTGGAACCTCCACAAACGTATCGCCCTTTATATCATCCGACTTATTGGACAAAACCAGAAACAGCTTGTTATGGGATTCATGGTGGCAACCGCGTTTTTATCGATGTGGATCAGCAATACCGCAACGACTATGATGATGTTGCCCATAGCCTTGGCAATCACCTCTCATTTCCACAAAAATGATTCTGTCTCTTCTAACTTTAGCACAGTCTTACTGCTTTCGATCGCCTACAGCGCCAGTATCGGCGGGATCGGCACTTTGATCGGCACACCGCCAAACATTGTCCTTGCCGGGCAGATGAATATCCTTTTTCCCGAGATTCCCGAGATCGGATTTTTCCAATGGATGAAGGTCGGATTGCCGCTTGTCATAATCTTCTTGCCTCTGGTGTGGTGGTATTTGACCTCTGTCGCCATTCCTTTAAAACAAGAGCCTATCGATGATGCGGGCGGCGTGATTAATGAAGAGATATCCAAAATGGGAAAAATTAAAAAAGAAGAAGCACTTGTTCTCACGGTGTTTGTAACAACCTGTTTGGGATGGATATTCCGCAAAACAATTATAATCGGTCCTTTTACGATTCCGGGGTGGAGTGACCTTCTTGGGATTTCCCAATACGTTCATGACTCAACAGTTGCGATTGTGGCGGCGCTGATTCTCTTTATGATTCCCGTTGATTTAAAACAAAGGCGTTACCTTCTCGACTGGGAATCCGCGCGAAAGATGCCGTGGGGAATATTACTTCTATTCGGAGGTGGGTTTGCACTGGCGAAAGGCTTTGAGGTCAGCGGCCTTTCATTATGGATTGGCGAGAGTTTGCGGGGATTTTCCGCGCTTCCGGTGATTTTAATGATCGCTGTCACCTGTATCATCATTACGTTTTTAACGGAGGTTACTTCAAATACCGCCACGGCAACGATGATTTTACCGGTCTTAGCGGCAATGTCCGTTGGGATGGGTATGCACCCTCTTCTTTTAATGCTTCCAGCAACACTCTCGGCCTCGTGCGCGTTTATGCTTCCGATTGCGACCCCACCTAACGCCATTGTCTTTGGGAGTGGTAAAATCCCGATCCGTATGATGGCCAAAACCGGACTGGTTTTAAACTTCGCTGGCATTTTCCTGGTGACGTTTCTTGTTTATTTCATCTCCTTCAAAATCTTTGATATTGCCCTAAGATAAAGCAAAAAACCATTCAGCTATATAGCTAAATGGTTTAAAAGTAAAACCTGGCTCCACCACCAAAACCACTACCAGAAACTTAAGTAACCCCACTAAATATAAAAATTATCGATTATTTGGAAAGTAAGCTCTCGGCTATTTGGACAGCGTTAAGAGCAGCGCCTTTTCTGAGGTTATCAGAGACACACCATAGCCAGAAGGCATTCTTATTTTGGGAGTCCTGACGCAGGCGGCTGACAAAGACCTCATCTCTGCCTTCAGCTTGAATAGGAAAGGTTAAAGTTCTGTTGTCGTAGATGACTCCTGGGGATGCCTTTAGAGTCTCTTGGATTTGGGCTAAGTTTGCATCTTTTCTAGTTACAAAATAAATTGATTCTGAGTGAGAAGTAAATACCGGCACTCTAGTACAAGTTGCTGATATTTTTATAGCCTCATCAGCGAATATCTTTCGTGATTCATTTACCACTTTCCACTCTTCATTGGTGTAGCCTTCCTCAGCCGGGCTACCAATATGAGAAAGCACATTAAAAGCTATCTGCTGGTCAAAGCACTCAGGATCAGATTTAAGTATCTTATTTAAACTATCAAAATCACCTTGGTTTTCATCAACTAAAGCTTTGCTCTCATTCCAGAGGCTGGTTGCGGCTTTTTTCCCGGCTCCGGAAGTTGCTTGAAAACTAGTTAAGATGATTTGATCTAGACCGAATTGTTCATAAATGCCGCCTAAGGCAGTTACTGCCTGGATAGTAGTACAATTAGGGTTAGCAATAAGTCCTTTGTGAACTTTAACGACTGCCCCGTTTACCTCAGGCACAATTAAAGGCACATCCTCTTTTAATCTAAAATCATTGCCATTATCAATAACTACTGCACCTTTAGCAATAAACTTATCAGCATACTGAACACTGGCGCCTTTTGCACCTTCAGTTCCAGCAAAAAGAGCAATATCTATATTATCAAAGCTCTCGCAATCTATTGGCTCAACGCTATACTTAAAACCATCTATATTTATCTCACGGGCGCTTCTGGCAAAAACACGCAAGTTCCCTATAGGGAAATTCCTCTGCTTTAAGATACGAAGAATTTCAACTCCTACAGCGCCAACGCCAATTACAGCCACATTTTTTTTCATGATTTTTTAATTTAGAGGTGATCTACCACTAAGTCTCCGACTTCAGTAGTTGAATAACCCATTCGACCGGCACCGAGAGACTTTAGTTTATTCTGAGCAACGTTAATTACTGAGTTTTCGACTAGCTCAGCTGCCTGGGCCTCGCCCAATTCATTGAGTAACATTGAAAGAGCACAAATTGCTGCTAAGGGATTAATAACGTTTTTGCCGGTATATTTAGGAGCACTGCCGCCAATTGGTTCAAACATGGATACACCTTCAGGATTTATATTTCCTCCGGCTGCAATACCCATACCACCCTGGACCATGGCTCCCAGATCAGTTATTATATCACCGAACATATTATCAGTTACAATAACATCAAACCACTCCGGGTTTTTAACCATCCACATACAAGTTGCATCAACGTGAGCATAATCAGTCTTTATATCAGAATAATCTTTAGCAACTTCATTGAAGGTTCTTTCCCAGAGATCAAAAGCAAAAGTTAAGACATTTGTTTTTCCGCAGAGAGTAAGGGTTTTCTTCTTATTTCTCTTGCGGGTATATTCAAAAGCATAACGAATACAGCGTTCAACCCCTCTTCTGGTATTATATGAGATTTGGGTTGCAACTTCTTTATCAGTACCTTTATCTTTAAACTCACCCATGCCTTTATAAAGACCTTCGGTATTTTCTCTCACAACTACAAAGTCCACATCTTTAGGTTCTTTATCTTTTAGAGGACAGAATCTTTTATCGTATAGTTTTACTGGACGCAAATTTATATATTGCTCCAAGCCGAAACGGGTAGTTAAAAGAATCCCTTTCTCCAATATTCCCGGTTTTACATCAGGATGGCCTATTGCTCCTAAATAAATTGCATCAAAAGTTGCTAATTCAGCTAAAGCATTCTCCGGCAGGACCTCTTTTGTCTTAAGATACCTGTCTCCACCGAAATCATAATTAGTTGTCTCATACTCAAAGCTACACTTAGAAGATACGGCTTTTAGGACTTTTAATCCTTCCTCTACGACTTCCGGCCCTGTGCCGTCACCGGGGATAACTGCAATTTTATACTTCTTCTGTTGTTTCTGCATCTTTTGCTAACTCCTCTACCCATTTGATTGATGTTTTATTTAAAATTATAACTTCCTTTGACTTTCTATACTCAGCATATAACTTAAAAGAGTGAATTTCCTTGATGTTGGAAAACTTTGCATCAGTTATAGCTATGAATCTTTCCTTGGTGTCATTAACATAGTCTAGAAGACGTAAACCCTGAGGTACATGAAGGAAACCTGTAGCAAAGGTACCGTCATTGCAGACTATACTTACTCTGTGCTTAATAGTAGGTACTTTCATCATAGTAAACCTCCTGTTTATTTCTTAACCTTTTTTACCCAGGAAATAAGGCCACCGGCTTTAACAATTTCCTGCAAAAACAAGGGAAAAGACTGGGTTTGAAAATTAACATTCTTAGTACTGTCAAAAATATCACCCTTAGCTAGATTAACTTTTAAAGCATCGCCACTGGCTATTTTCTTCGCCTGTTTTAACTCAACTATGGGTAAACCGATATTAATACAGTTACGGAAAAATATCCTGGCAAAACTCTCAGCAATTACTAAACTGATTCCACAACCCTTAATTGCCCAGGGTGCATGCTCACGGCTTGAACCGCAGCCAAAATTCTTACCAGCAACTATAATATCGCCTTCTTTAACCCGGCTGGCAAAGTCAGGGTCAAGATTCTCCATACACTTTGAACCGAGAAACTTTGGATCCTGAGAATCAAGATACTTAGCTGCAATAATATCATCGGTGTTTATATCTTTGCCTAATCTGTGTACATTACCCTTAATAATCATATCTCAATTATTTTTATACTTCAATAGTATTATTTAGAAAAATCCTTCATCATTTTTTCTATTTCTTTAAGCTGTTTTTGGAGCTGATCAGCATTAATATTAATACCTTTAGACTTAGCCCCATCTTTAGCATTTTCCATGTCTAAAACGCCTTCTAAGAGATCACCAACGCCGTCAAAACCTTGACTATCAGAATTTTTAAATTGTTGGAGCTTCTCGCTTAAAGCATCGCTGCCAGAAAAAGGCTGAAAGGGAGCTTTTATAAGCTTAGCTTCTTTAGGCAGAGTAAATAGGTCGTCAGAAATAGTAATATCCTTTTTTATATTAAAGATCCTGGTAACGATTTTACCGTGTTCTGTGCTTGTCTCTGAGCGTATGGGAAATTCTAGTTCTTTATCTATCCAGATTTTAGTGGTAGCATCAGAGTGAACATCCTCATAAAGATCACATAATCTACCTTCAATTGTATCCTGGCCCTTTAAAACTAAATTAGGATTGCTTCTGTAGTCAGGAATTGGAGTCTTCTGGCTTAACTCAGAGAAAGGCAGCAAGAAGGCTAACTTTTGTTTTGGCGAATAGGAGTAAACCTGAATGCCGTCAAAGATAATTATCATTTCCTGACCGGCAACAATTGATTCAATCCTTAATTTATTGTCTTTTTCCCAGTACTTTGACTTAACGTCAGTATCGCCTAATTGTGACATCTGGGAAGTTGATTCATAGGAAATACTCCTATAACCCTGGCTAAATGCAGAGTTTAAAAAACTTAGGCTAAGAATCAATAAAGAAAAAATAATTTTACTCATTATTTTATAGTACCTCATCAGGATGAGTGATCTTACCGGTTATACAGCTGGCTGCAGCAACTGCCGGCGAAGAAAGATAGACAAAGCTCTTAGGGCTGCCCATCCTGCCGATAAAATTTCTATTTGTAGTAGCTAAGCCGACTTCATTGTCATCGAGGATTCCGGTATGTCCGCCCAAACAAGGCCCACAAGTAGCAGCTGAAACCATAAAACCAGCCTTATGGAAAATTTCTAAGAACTTTTTTTTCTCAGCTTCCTTATAAATATTCGGAGTTGCCGGTATAACTATAGCTCTTAATCCTTTTTTAATCTTCTTACCTTTCAAAATCTTACTGGCAATCTCTAAGTCACTTATTCGGCCATTGGTGCAAGATCCGATCACTACCTGATCGAGTTTTATATTCTTTAGTTTGCTGACACCCTTAACATTACTCGGTAGGTGAGGACAGGAAACTTGAGGCTCCATCTTGCCTACATTTATCTCAATAACCTCTGAGTAAGAAGCGTCTTTGTCCGACTTATAGATATTGATTTTCTTTATTTTGGGTAAGGCTTTCTTTACATACTTAAAAGTAGTCTCATCAGCCTCAATTACCCCGGTCTTACCGCCGGCCTCAATTGCCATATTGCACATGGTGAATCTATCATCCATGGGTAATTTCTTTATAGCGCTGCCGGTAAACTCCATTACCTTATATAAAGCTCCGTCTACACCGATTCTGCCGATTGTATGCAGGATCAAGTCTTTACCGCTTAACCAGGGCGAGAGTTTACCTTCATAAACAAATTTTATAGTCTCAGGATGACGAAACCAACACTTACCTTCTTTCATAGCTACAGCTAAATCAGTTGAACCAACACCAAAGGAGGCTGCTCCCAGAGCACCGTAAGTACAGGTATGTGAATCCGCACCGATAATTAACTCACCCGGCTTAACTATGCCGCTCTCAGGCAAGAAGGCATGTTCAACTCCGCACTTATCTATATCATAGAAGTGCTTAATTGAATACTCTTTTGCGAATTCTTTTAGTTTTTTAACGTTATTTGCTGCCTTTAGATCCCTGGCTGGGGCGAAGTGGTCACAGATAAGGCCAATTTTTTTGGTATTAAAGACTGAACGAAAGCGAGCCTGCTCAAACTCCTTAACCGCTAAAGGCGCAGTGATATCATTGCCAAAGCAGAAATCTAGATTAGCATAAATAAAGTCCTCTAACCTTTTAGAGGTAGAGTGTTTTTGAAGAATTTTTTCAATTATAGTTAAACCCATAATACCTTAAAAATTTTATTTTTTGGTTTAAAAGGATTACTTGAATTCTTTTATTAAGAGTGTTGCGTTATGGCCTCCGAAACCCAAAGAATTAGAAATAGCCACTCTTACATTGGCCTCTTTTGGTTGATTCGGAGTATAATCTAAATCACACTCGGGGTCAGGTTTTTCATAGTTGGTTGTAGGCGGGATTACTTTATTTTTTAAGGCCAAACAACATGTAATAAATTCAATCGCCCCGGCTGCACCTAAAGTATGGCCAGTCATTGATTTTATAGAACTAATAGGGATGTCTTTAGCATGAGGACCAAAGACATTCTTTATAGCCTGAGTCTCCATCCTATCATTTAATTGCGTACTTGTGCCATGAGCATTAACGTAGATTTTTTCATCTATTCCTACCGAGGCTTCCTTAAGAGCGCTGATTATTGCTCTTGAGGCTGCATCACCTTTAGGGTCAGGTGCAGTTATATGATAAGCATCGCAAGTTCCACCGTAACCAGAGAGCTCTCCATATATATGAGCTCCTCTTTCCTTAGCATGCTTATATTCCTCCAAAACAATCATGCCGGCTCCTTCAGCAATAACAAAACCGTCTCTATCAGCATCGAAAGGTCTACTGGCATGTTGAGGGTCATCATTTCTCTTAGAGAGAGCCTTTAAAGCACAAAAACCACCTACACCCAGCATAGTAACACAAGCTTCGGTTCCTCCACAGAGCATAGCCTTAGCTTTACCTTGCTGAATTGACCTGTATGACTCACCAATTGCATGAGCTCCGGAAGCACAAGCAGTAACAGTGCAAAAATTAATTCCTTTTAAACCAAAACGTATGGCCACATGTCCGGCAGCTTCATTAGTAATAAGCATAGGAATCATAAAAGGAGATAGCTTGCGAGGACCTCTGGTCATAAGGGTATGGTATTCTTTTTCAACAGTTTCTAAACTGCCGATACCAGAACCTATAATAACACCAACTTGATAAGGGTCAATTTTTTCTAGATCAAGCCCCGATTCTTTGATAGCTTCATCAGAGGCTTTAAGAGCGAATTGAACAAAACGTGGAGTTCTTCGGCAATCTTTTGTGGAAAGAAAAGTTAAGGGGTCAAAATCACTTACTTCACCGGCAATCTTTGAATCAAACTTAGTGGCATCGAAACGAGTAATATCTCCGATACCGCTTTTGCCCTCAAGTAATGAATCCCAAAATAAGACTGTGCTCATCCCGATAGGAGAAACCACACCCCGTCCGGTTATAACTACCCGTTTCATATGTCAAAAAACTATTCGGCTTTCTTGTTTATTTTGGTTTCAATATATTTTGCAGCTTCACCAACGGTTGTAATTTTCTCAGCATCCTCATCAGGTATTTCAATACCAAATTCCTCTTCTAAAGCCATAACAACTTCTACTGTATCCAGAGAATCAGCTCCTAAATCATCAATAAACGAGCTCTCTGGTTTAATTTCTTCTTTTTTAACACCTAATTGCTCAGAGATGATATCCTTTACTTTCTCATCAACACTCATGTTTACCTCCTTTTGAATTCGCTAAATCATTCCGCCATCGACAACAATGACTTGACCAGTTATATAATCTGCTCCTTTTGATGCCAAAAATAAAACTGCATTGGCAACATCTTCGGCACTACCAAGACGATTTAAGGGGATACGCTTTAACATTTCCTGTTTAACCTTTTCCGGCAACACCTCAGTCATCTTCGTCTGGATATAGCCAGGTGCAACTGCATTTACGCAAATCCCTCTAGAACCAACCTCTTTGGCCAAAGACTTAGTAAGTCCAATCAACCCAGCTTTAGAAGCTGAATAGTTCGCCTGCCCAGCATTACCGACTATACCAATGATCGATGAGATATTTATGATCTTACCGCTACGCTGTTTGATCATATACTTAGTGCAGGCTTTTGAACAGAGGAAAGCGCCTTTTAAATTGACGCCTAAAACCAAATCCCAATCATTTTCAGAGAGCCTTAGGGATAACTTGTCCCTTGTTATCCCTGCATTGTTTACTACTATATCAATCTTTGTAAACTTGTCAATAATTTTGTTTACAGCCTCATCTACTTGTTGACTATTAGTCACGTCAACTTTAAAAAAGCTACACTCAGTAAAGGATAAAAGTTCTTTTTGGGTAGCTTCCAAAGCCTCCTGGCTTACGTCAAAGAGAATGAGTTTTGCCTTTTTCTTGGCAAAATCTAAAGCTATCTGTTTACCAATACCCTGGGCTCCTCCGGTTATTAAAACAATCTTTCCTTCTACACTCATATACCCTCCTTAGAAGATAAAAGCTTAAATTTTAGCCCCTATCTTATCAAAATCATCCTTTTTCTCTAAGTTTATAACCTCGGTCTTAGGGGAAATTTTCCTCATCAACCCCTTTAATACTCTTGAGGGGCCAATTTCATAGAAGAGATCTACCCCTTTATCAATCATAAAATTAATACAATCATTCCAAAGGACTGGGGCGACTAATTGCTGGATAAGGTTATTCTTAAGCTCATCGACTTTAGTATGGGCTTTGGCAGTAAAATTGCTTAAAATTGGTGTTTTTGCCTCTTTAAAGTCAATGCCCTCAATAACTTTACTTAAATGCTGCCGAGCCTCCTCCATAAAAGGAGAGTGAAACCCTCCGCTAACACCTAACTCTATAGCTCTTAGACCATCATTCCCTAGGACATCTTTTACTTCCTGACGCATGGTTTTAGCTAAAGAAATAACTATTTGATTGGTTGAATTTATATTGGCAATATAGAATTCTGTTTTCTTTGCCTTTTCCTCTAATAATTTTCTCTCGGCCCCGATTACAGCAAACATAGTAGAAGGAGAATTTTCAGCTGCTCTTTGCATAGCCCGAGCTCTCTCCCTAACCAAAATGACTAAATCACTTAAAGAAATTACCTCGGCCACATATAGACAGCTATATTCTCCTAAGCTTAAACCGGATAGATAATCTATTCTTTCTTTTTTTTCTTTATAGACGCCATAAGCAGCTAAGCTTACCGCCAATATGGCTAATTGTTGAATTTCAGTACTTTTGAGTTCTTCGTCTGAGGCAAAAAAACATTTTTTTGATAAGTCAAAGCCAAGAGCTTGATCAATTGAATTAAAAATCTCCTTGGCTAAAGGGTAATTATCATACAAGTCCTTACCCATTCCTGAGTACTGCGCACCTTGACCGGGAAACATTATTGCTTTCATAGTTGTTTTAAAGTACTTAAATCCATTTAATTACGCAGCTGCCCCAAACCAGGCCTGCACCAAAAGCATCGAGGAGAACAATGTCACCTTTTTTTATTCTCTTCTTCTCCCAGGCTTCACAGAGAGCTACAGCGGTTGAAGCTGAAGACATATTGCCGTAACGGCTAAGATTAAGAAATATCTTATTCATCGGTAACTTAAGACGCTTGGCCACAGCATCAATTATTCGTTTATTGGCCTGATGAGGAACCACGAGATCAATATCTTTTGTTTTAATTTTAGCTTTTTTTAGAGCGGCCTTGGCAGTTACTACCATAGTTCTTACTGCTGTTCTAAAGAGCTCATTACCTTTCATCCTAATAAAATGCAATCGCTTATCAACTACTTCCTTTGAAATTGGTTTCCTTGATCCGCCTCCAGGGACAAATAGAATATCACTCTGTGAACCATCACTGCCGGTGTGTGAACTTAAAAATCCTCCCGACTTAGTGGCAGTCAAAACAGCGGCTCCAGCACCATCACCGAATAAAACACAAGTAGAACGATCTTTCCAGTCAGTAAGAGTTGAGATAACCTCGCTACCGACTACTAAGATATTTTTATGCATTCCCGAAACAATAAAATGCCAAGCATTTATTAAGCCATAAACAAAACCAGCGCAAGCAGCTGAAATATCAAAACAAGTGGCATTTTTTGCTTTTAAGTGACTTTGTAGGTAACAAGCGGTTGAAGGGAAAGTGCTGTCAGGAGTAACTGTGGCAACAATTATTAAATCAAGGTCTTCGGCTTTTATTCCTGCTCTTTTTATGGCTATTTTTGATGCCTTATAAGCTAAGTGAGATGCAGCCTCTCCATAAGCAGCTATTCGCCTCTCTTTAATGCCACTGCGGGTTCTAATCCACTCATCTGTAGTATTAACCATTTTTTCTAGATCAAAATTGGTTAGCCTCTTTGCAGGAAGATATTTTCCAAGACCGATTATTTTTGCTGATTTCATAATATGATTAAGCTTCTAGTATTTCTTTTATTTTTGGGTTTTGACAAATCTCATTTATTTTTTTATTTATTTGAGCAGTTACATCATTTTTTAACTCGCGGACAGCTGCTTTAATAGCATTTTTTACAGCCGTACTATTAGACCGGCCATGACCGATTATAACAACGCCATCAACACCTAAGAGAGGTGCACCGCCATATTCAGCATAATCAACCGCTCGTTTGAATTCAAGAAGATTTCTTTTTGCCAGTAATAAACTTAGTTTTCCAAAAATCCCTTTCTTCATAGCCTGAAGGAAAAATGAACCTACTAGCTCAGCACTGCTTTCAAGAACTTTTAGGGCAATATTGCCCATAAAACCATCACAAACTATGCAGTCACAATCTCCTGAGGCAAGTTTTCTAGCTTCTAAGTTTCCAAAAAAGTTTAGAGTTGAAGATTCAAAAAGCTTATGAACCTTCTTTAACACGCCCAAACCTTTTGAAGCTTCCTCGCCAATATTAAGAAGACCGATGTTGGGATTTTTTTTACCCAAAACTAACTCATAATAGATTGAAGCCATAATCCCGTACTGCAAAAGATGCAAAGGTTTACAGTCAATATTAGCCCCGACATCAACGACTAACGATACACCCATGTCTTTAGTAGGAATTGTCAAAGCAATGCCCGGGCGCTCTACCCCGGGAACAAGACCTAAGCTTAAGGTTGATGCACAGACTACTGCCCCGGTGTTACCACAAGATACAAAGGCATCAATTTTATTTTTCTTTAGATGATTTACACCAACAACGATTGAAGAGTCTTTTTTCTTTCTTATTGCTGATACCGGAGATTCAGCCATAGCGATTTTACCAGGAGCATCAACAACCTCAAAGCCATTGTTTGATACATTGTTTAGCTCTAATTGGCGGATAATTTCATCCTGGGGACCGAAAAGGACTATATCTTCTTTTAATTCTTCCCTGGCTAAGATTGCCCCTTTAATAATTGCCTCAGGAGCTTTATCACCGCCAGAGACATCTATACCTACTTTATAACTCATATTAATTTATCGCTGTTTCTTTTTCTTCTTTTCCTTAGAAACAACCTCAAAGATTTCCCGTCCACTGTAATAGCCGCAGAAAGGACAAATCATGTGAGCCGGCTTATTTCGCTTGCACTGTTTACACTCAACTAAGAGAGGCGAAGAAACTTTCTGATTAGTTCTTCGCTTCTTACTCCTGGCTTTGGAGTGTTTTCTTTTTGGATGAGCCATATTTATTCCTCCTTTAAAAAGCCCTGTCTAGTCGGCTTTAAGATTAATCATTTTTACTGCACTGGCAATTTTCTATATTTAAATTAACTCCGCAGTTTGGACAAATCCCTTTACAATCAGGTTTACACAGGTTCTTCATGGGAAAATTTAAGAGAACTTCTTCACGAAGATCAGGATCAATATTTAAATCTCTACCTAAAGATGAAAGCGAATAATTTTTCTTAAAATTTTGTTCAGTAACCTGGTTTGCTGTTGATAAACACCTAGAACAAACAATGCTTCTCTGAGTTGTTATTTTTGAATCTACTAAAATCTCTCCCAGATCTCTCTTAAAACTCGATGCCACATGTATCTTATCAACAAACTTTACATCTCCCGAATCCATATCCCAATCACTAGCTGAGATATCTTCGCTAAGCTCTAAGGCTTTATTATTAATTTTATCTAAAGAAACTTTCATTTTTTAAATTTAGAGTGAAAACAAATTATTTTTTACCTGCCTCTAAGAACTTATTTTTTAAAGCCTGTAATACTGCGCCGGGAAGAAATTTCTTTAAATCAGCTCCCAGAAAACCAGCTTCTTTTATCAGACGCGAGGAGACGTATGAGTATTGAGGATGAGGCATTAAAAAAATTGTTTCTACTTTCGGGGCAAGGTTACGGTTAGTCAAAGCCATTTGAAACTCGTACTCAAAGTCAGAAATCATCCTCAGGCCCCTAACAATAACCTTTGTTCCTTTCTTTTTGGCAAAATCAACGACTAGCCCTCCAAAACCTTCAACCCTAACGCCCTTAATGCCTTTTACTGTTCTTTTTACAATGGCTAACCGTTCATCATAGGTAAATAAAACATCTTTGTTGGGAGCTTTAGCGACTGAAACGATTACTTTCTCAAAAATAAAAGCAGCTCTTTTTATAATATCAATATGACCGTTAGTTATCGGGTCAAAAGTTCCGGGATAAATTGCTAATTTGCTCTTCATTTTTTACTTATAATTTGGGAAAATTCTATGGCTTTTCCTGCTTCTGGTATATTAATAAAAGGCTTTGACCGTAGTTTTTCTCTAAAATAAGCGAGAATAGCCCCGTACTTTGAGGGAAGTCGTCCTTTATATAACAAAAGCATATAATATAACCGAAAGGAGCTACTATATCATATTCCTCTAGGGCTTGCAAGGCTTTTGTAATCAGGCCCTTATAGTATGGTGGGTCCAAAAAAACAAGACCAAACTTAGACTTTTTGGCCTCAAGCACTTTAAGTGCCAGGAAGGCGTCCTTTTGATAGGCTTGAGTCTGACGGCTAAGGTCAAGGGCTTTAATGTTGGCTCTTATAGCTTTTAGGGCCGAACTTTGACTATCAATAAAGACCACTGTTTTAGCCCCCCGGGAGAGCGCTTCCAGGCCCAATGAACCGGAGCCAGAAAAGAGGTCTAGACAATCGAGGTTTTTTGCCTCAGAGCCTAGAATATCAAAGCATGATTTCTTTACTCTTAAGGAAACTGGCCTGATCCTTTCAGGAACTGTGATATTTCGTGATTTAAAATTACCGGCTATAATTTTCATAGAATATAAATTATGAGAAGAGCTCGCTTAAGTCAGTACCAAAAATACCATCTAAGTGCCTCCGTATATTTTCATTACTCTTTTGGGATAAGTGAGGATCATTTTTTATAATATCATGAGCAACTACTCTAGCCTGTTGAAGAACTTCCATGTCACGTAAAGGATTAGCAATTTTATGATCCGGTAAACCGTGTTGCAATTGTCCGAAAAAATCTCCCGGGCCGCGAAGAAGAAGATCCTCCTCAGCTATTTTAAATCCTGATGACTCACTACTTATAATTTTAAGTCTTTTATCGGCTGTCTCGGATACACTAGCCTTACTTATCAGAATAAAATAAGGTTGATGACTTGAACGCTGAATTCTACCGCGTAACTGATGAAGCTGGGCCAGACCAAAACGCTCAGGGTTCTCAACAACCATTACAGTTGCGTTTTCAATATTAACACCCACTTCCACTACAGTTGTTGAAATCAAAATATTTATTTTTTTATCCTTAAAAGATGAGATAACCTTTATCTTTTCATCGCTCTTCATTCTTCCATGAAACATAGCTACTTTAAATTTTGAAAATTCTTTCTTTAAATTCTTATACATTACCTTTAATGATTTTAAATCCTGGTCCTGGTTTTCTTCAATGACCGGATAAATTATATATGCCTGCCTGCCTTTAAGCAAATTCTCCTTTATAAAATCATATACCCACTGTCTTTTTTTCTCCTTCACCCAAATAGTCTCCGGCTGTAATCGCAGCTTAGGCAACTCTTTAATTACTGAAAGATCAAGGTCACCGTAAATAGATAGAGCCAGGCTCCTGGGTATAGGGGTCGCACTCATAACCAAACAGTGCGGCTTAAGTGCACCCTTCTCGGGTAATAAGCTTCTTTGAGCCACACCAAACTTATGCTGTTCATCAATAACCACTAAAGCTAAACTTTTAAATTTGATACTCTTCTGAATAAGAGCATGGGTACCAATAACTACCCTTATCTTTCCGGTTTTAAGATCTTTACGTATTTGCTCGCTATCTTCCTTAGAAGATGATGAAGTAATAAGTCTTATTTTTTCAGAATTATCATTGTCATTACAAAAAGATAAGCCTTTAAAAGTCTTAAGCAAAGTATTGTAGTGTTGGAAAGCTAAGACTTCAGTCGGAACCATAAAAGCAACTTGTAAACCAGCCTCTGCACAAACAGCAATGGCAAAGCTTGCCACAATTGTTTTTCCACAACCAACATCACCCTGGAGAAGTCTGTGCATAGGGTAGGGTTTTTCTAAATCTCCTAAGATCTGACTTATGGCTTTTTCCTGGTCAGAAGTTAAACTAAAGGGGAAATTTGCCGTTATGACAGCGGGAGTTTTCTGGTTTATTTTTACTGGTAAACACCTTTGCATCCGATGTTTGGCTTTACGCAAGTAAACTAAGATTTGGGCAAAAAATAACTCCTGGAATATGAATCTTTCCCGGGAAATTTTAATATTATCCCAAGAAGTAGGAAAGTGTATTTCTTCTAAGCTTTTGGCTATATTGAAAAAATTCTTATCTCGACGTATAGTAAAAGGAAGGGGATCAAAGTGTTGTTGGCGATAACTATCTAGGGCTGCATGGATTATATTGCGCATAAACCTCTGGCTGAACTCTGCCGGCAGCCGGTAAACTCCGATAATCCGTCCCACCCCTAGAGAATCCTTACTGCTATCTAGCTCAAATTCAGGAGAGATCACCTGCAAACCCTGTTTGGAAAGGTAGAGCTTACCATAAGCAATTAGTTCATCACCTTTATTTATAGTATCGGCTAAGTAACCCTGGTTAAACCAACAGAGACGAACGCTACCGGTTTCATCCTCTAAAATTACTTCAAAAACACTCTTTACCCTTCTTTTTTTCATAAAATAAGGGAAGGTTTTAAGATTCTTACTCTTAACAACTCCTTTCAGGAGTGAATGCTCACCAACTTTAAGATCTTTGATAGACCCTAAATTAGTCCGGTCTTCATAACGAAAAGGAAAGTAATAAAGAAGATCTCTTAGAGTGTAAACCCCCAGACTATTAAAAATTTTTTCCCGTTGGGGGCCAACGCCTTTAAGGTAACGAATAGGAGTATCTTTGACAATAGTTTGCATAATTAAATTAAAAAGGCAGTTGATTAGGCTTTAAGATTTGGACTTAATATAATCTTGGATTACTTTTGTGTGGTCAAAAGCAATACCTTCCGGCAAATTATCTAATTCTATTACTTTAGCTCCCTTAGCATCAGAGTCTGCTTTTAACTGGCCTTGACCTTTGCCAACAAAAACAACACTAACGGTATGGAAACGGGGATCTCTGTTGGGGTTTGAGTAGGCCCTAAACTGGACTGAATCTATGAAATCTAAACTGGTTTCTTCTTTTATTTCCCGGACCACTGCATCTTCTAAACTCTCACCGTAATCAACGAATCCTCCCGGCAAAGCCCAGCCTAAAGGCGGGTTGCTTCTTTCAATTAAGATAATTCCTTTTTCATATAAAACTATACCGTCAACAGTTAAATATGGTCCTTGGCTTAGCTTGGCGTTCATATACTCTAAATACTCTATGACATTTTTTTCAAATATCTTATAATCACGATCTGAATATAGAACAAAGGCTATTTTTTCTAAACTGGGTTTTTTTACCTGACGGCTGTAGCGAAATACCTCCTGAGCCATAATTTTAGAAGCCGGCTCACAGCCAAAACCTCCGGTACCGCAGCCCAGAGCCGGAATAGCAAGGGACGATATTTTATTTTCTTGAGCGCAAAGCAAAGCATTAAAAGTTGCTTTACGAATAATTTCAGCATCTGTTTTAAAATCCATCTTCATGGTGGCAGCATGAATTACATATTTTGCTTTTAAGCTTCCAGCGGTGGTAGCTATAGCTTCACCTACTAAAACCGGCCCCTTACTACGTGCCTCCTCCTCTATAGCTTTGCCGCCTTTATTTTTTATTGTTTTAGCCAGTCCTCCACCCATAAAGAACTCGTTATTGGCAGGATTAACAATAGCTTCGAATCCGCTTTCAGCTATATCAGAACAAAGAACCGAAATTTCTATATTATTTAAGATCATTTACTTCCTCCTCGACTTAAACAACTTACTAACCAATTTAATAGCTTGGGGCTTAGTTGTGATTTTACCTAATTGCTGGTCCTCAATTACCTTCTTTAAGATATCACCAATAAGAGGACTGCTTTCTAAATTAAATTTGCTCATAATATCATAGCCATTAATTAACTTAGGCAAAGGTTTTTTCTTGCTCTCGGCTATGTGCTCAGCCAAGAGACCCAACATTATTTTTTCATGGCGGCGTCTCTTTTTATCAGAAGTCAATGGTCCCCGGGTTGCCCGCCAGTCAGAAAGAGAGAGAATAATTACCCCCATACCTTCATCTTGGGTATCACGAAAGAAGTGATAAACTGCCCGCCGACTGGGATTAATTTGATCAGCTAAATAGCCGGGGCGAAGGTGCCAGAAAACCAGTTTCATTAAAATATCTTTTTCTTTAGCTGAAAGTCGTAAGCTTTCAGAAATTTTCTTAGTTAATTTTTGTCCTATTTTTTCATGTTCATAAAAAATTGTCTTCTTCTTTAATTTTTTCTTGGCGGCCGGTTTGCCGATATCATGTAAGAGGGCAGCTAATTTTATTAATTGGAGGCGAGAGTGTTTAGAGGAGACTTCTTTGTTTAAATAGCTGAATACATCAAGATCATGGATTAGTTTTCTTAAATATAAAGTCTCAAATTGCCTTAAAGTTTCTAAGCTATGATCCCAAACATCCAAGTGATGATAACCGCCCTGGGTTACTCCCCGCATTTTTTTAATTAAAGGGATGATCTCATCAAGAACTTTAAAACTGTCCATGATCTTAATAGTTTTGTAGGAATTTTTGCATGCTAAGATTTTAAATAGCTCTTCGGCAATTCGCTCTTTAGCTGTTTTTTTTAGCTTAGGTCTAGAGGAGACCATTGACTCTAAAGTCTTCTTTTCGATAGGAAAATTAAGCGCACAGGAAAAAGTAAATCCTCTTAAGACTCGCAAAGGATCATCCCTTAATACTTTGGTTTGGGTTATTCTGATAAGGGAACGTTTTAAATCTCTTATACCACCATAGTAATCAATTATTTTTTTAGGTCTTTGGTTTATATCAACAGCTAAAGTGTTAATTGTAAAATCCCGCAAGTAAACATCTTCTTTAAGGTTTTTCCCCCGCATTTGATTAAAATCATAAGTAAGTATCCTAGCTTTAGTCTTTTTAACTAAGCGATAGCTGTCTAATTTTTTATCGAGGGTAATAACCTTGCATTTTAGCTTACGTGAGATTTTTTTTACTGTTTTTAAGGTGTCTTTCTCAAGACAAAAGTCAAAATCAGTAAAGGTCTTCTTGCGCCCAAGATAAGCATCGCGCAAAAAGCCTCCCACCAGCCAAATTTTGACTCGGCTGGCCTTGGAAATTCCCGCTATGATTGAAAGTTGGGGGATTTTTTTGAGATAAGAATTTAAATTTATTCCGCTAGACTTCATAGTTTTAAAATAAAATTAATTGTCAAATCATCTTATTTTATACTGGATGAGAAGATAAATCTAACGGGTCTTGATAAAAGCAGATGATACTTATAAGTCGGTCTATACTTTTAAGAAAGTTTTTCGAAGATATGCTCCTCAACAAAAATTGGAGCGCTCACTCTGACAGCTAAAGCAACGCTATCAGAAGGGCGGGCATCAACAATTTTAGAGCTATTTTTACCATTTTTTAAATAAAGCTTGGCGTGAAAAGTTCCCTCAATTAAATTATCAATAACAACCTTTTCTATACTTACTTCTAGGGATTCTATAATTGAAAGGATGAGATCATGGGTTAAGGGGCGCGGCGGCGCATAACCGCTTAACTTCATCTTAATTGCGGCTGCCTCATTCATGCCAATAACAATAGGTAAGAGTCTCTTTCCACCTCGTTCTTTTAAGACAATAACCTGTTCTTTTTTTTCTTCATCAATAACAATACGCGATAATTCAGCTTCAATCATTTTACCTTTTTCTGAAATACATCATTGAGCTCACGCATAAATTGATTTATATCTTTAAATTGCCGGTAAACAGAGGCAAAACGAACATAAGCAACGTCATCTAACCCGGCTAATCTTTCCATAACCAATTCACCAACACAATCAGCCTGGACCTCTTGTTCAAATTTTTTCTGGAGTTCAGCTTCAATTTTATTGGCAAGGTTCTCTAGCTCATCCATGCCTATTGGTCTTTTTTCGCAAGCCTTAAGCAAGCCATTTAATACTTTCTGATGGCTAAAGGGCTCACGCCGGCCGTCCTTTTTAATAACCATTAAAGGGGTCTTCTCTACATACTCATAGGTAGTAAAGCGCTTACCGCAATGCAGACACTCCCGTCTTCTCCGGATAGCTGCCCCCTCGGAAGTCTCACGGGAATCAACTACCTTATTTTCGCTATTATTACAGAATGGACACTTCATTTATTTTACCAGGCTGGGTTCAGCAATTTTTATTTGGCGAAGTTTTATCTTCGCTTCCTCCAAAAATTCAAGAGCCATATTATCAGGATATTTACCGGCAACTACTATTTCCAAAATACCGGCGTTAATTATCATCTTGGCACAAATTATACAAGGCGTAGTAGTTATATAAAGAATGCTGTCTTTGGTTGACACTCCGGTATTAGCTGCCTGAATAATTACATTCTGCTCAGCGTGAAGACCGCGGCAGATTTCATGGCGCTCCCCGGAAGGAATGTTTAGTTTTTCCCGGAGACAACCGGTAACATCACAGTGAGTAATTGACTTAGGAGCTCCATTATAACCGGTAGCCAACATCTGCTTATCTCTAACTAAAACTGCCCCTACTTTTCTTCTTAAACAAGTAGAGCGCTCAGCGACTAAGAAAGCAGCGCGCATAAAGTATTCATCCCAACTTGGACGGATTATTTTTTTCGGTGTCTGCATGATTTCAAAGTTATTATACTATTTTATCTGGGAATATAAAGGAAACTTATTTGTAAATTCTAAGACTTCACTCTTTATTTTATCAAGTTCTTTAGTGTTGTTACGATTTTCTATAGCTAGGTTAATAAAGCCGGCAATTTTAGAAATACCCTCTTCTTTTATACCCCGGGTAGTGATTGCCGGGGTTCCAATCCTGATTCCACTGGCAACTGCCGGCGGTTTAGGATCAAAGGGAATTAAATTCTTATTTACCGTAATATTTACACCTTCTAAGAGGTGTGAAGCCTCTTTGCCGCTGATATCTTTTGAACGTAAGTCAACTAAGAAAAGGTGATTGTCAGTACCTTTACTAACTATACGAAATCCTTTCTCCTGCATTAACTTGGCAAAATGTTTAGCATTGCTAGCTACCTGGTGTTGATAAGTAACAAACTCTTCCTTAAGGGCTAAGCCAAAAGCAACTGCTTTAGCAGCAATTACATGCATTAAGGGGCCGCCTTGAGTACCGGGAAAGACAGCTGTATTTATTTTTTTACCAAATTCTTTTCTAGCCAAGATAAAACCTGCTCTTGGCCCCCGCAAAGTCTTATGGGTTGTTGAAGTAACAAATTCAGCGTACTCACAAGGATTAGGATGAATCTTTGCTGCTACTAAACCGGCAAAGTGAGCCATATCAACTAAAAGATAAGCGCCTACTTTATCAGCAATTTGACGAAATTTTTTAGAATCAATTATCCGGGGATAAGCACTGGCGCCGGCAATAATCATCTTCGGCTTATGTTCAAGGGCTAATTTCTCGATTTCATCATAATCAATACACTCGGTTTCTTTATTAACACCATAAGCTATTACTTTATAGAATTTACCGCTGAAATTTAAGGGGTGACCGTGTGATAGATGACCGCCACAAGCTAAATCCATAGCCAGGATTGGATCACCGGGTTTTAATACTGCCATCATTACTGCCATATTTGCCTGAGTACCCGAGTGAGGCTGAACATTAGCGAATTCAGCTGAAAATAACTTCATAACCCTCTCCCGGGCCAAGTCCTCAACCTGATCAATAAACTCACAACCGCCGTACCAACGGGCCTTAGGATAACCTTCAGCATATTTATTAGTTAAGACTGAACCTTGAGCTTCTAAAACAGCTAACGGTGCAAAATTTTCACTGGCAATCAATTCAATGTGTTCTCGCTGTCGATTGAGTTCTTTTTTAATGCTGGCGAAAACCTCTGGATCAACCGTTTTTAAATCTTCAAACATTTTACCTCCCTAAAGAATCAAAATTTATGAGCTAAGTGATTGCTACTTAAGTATTCTCAAGTGTTTCTATCTCTCGGATCTTTTTTACTCTTCGCTGATGCCTTCCTCCCTCAAAATCTTCCCTAAGCCACCTAAGAACTAATTTTTTTGTATAATCAAGCTTGAATAGGTATGAAGGAAGAACTAAGACATTGCTATTGTTGTGCCTTCTGGACATGTAGGCACTTTTAAGATTATAAGCTAAGACTGCTCTTATACCTCTCACTTTATTAGCAGCGATCGCACTACCTACACCAGTATAGCATATGATAATAGCCCTATCAGCTTTTTTATTACGCACACTACTTGCAGCTAAGTAGGTGTAATCTGGGTAATCACAGGAATCATTAGAATAGGTGCCGAAATCCTGGATTGAGTATCCTTTACTACTGAGAAATTCTCCTAAAGTATTCTTTAATTTAAATCCTCTGTGATCACTAGCTAACGCTATTTTCATTTTATCCTCTCTTTCTAAAAAATTAATTATTTTATAGCCACTCAATAAGCTCTAAGATTGCCTTCTTTATAACCAAATAAACCTGCTCATAGTAACCTGTGCTTCTTCCGATAGGATCAGGTATATCCTCTTGGGAACCAAAGGGAAGAAATTTTTTAAGGTTAAATACTCTGCCTTCACTACTCTGCTCAAATTGGAGTATGTATTTACTCTGGATATCCTCCATTGTAATTAGCATATCTGAAGAAAGAATCATGTGCCGGTCAAGCCTTCGCGAGTTAAAACCATTGGCATCAACTCCTTCTCTTTTTGCCAGGAGAGAGACAATGTTGGAAGCAGCTGTCGCCCCGGGAAAAGCTGAAACCCCGGCTGAAGATATTTCATACCTACCATCTAAAACCGGTTTTAGTTCAGAAAGGTATTTTTTAAGGAGAAATTCAGCTAGGGGTGATCGACAACTGTTACCGGTACAGACAAACATGATTCGTTTTCTAATAAATGTATTTATCAAGTCTTCTTTACTAACAGCTCCCTTCCTTAGGACTGAAAAAGGCTTGGTTGTTAAGTCAACAACGGTTGAAGCTTGAGCGTGTTGAGATTTTCCTGAGTCAACGATTAAATCAATATTACCGTCAAAAACACTCTCGACTTGACTAGCTGATACAGCTTCATCTTGACCGCTAAGATTGGCCGAAGGAAGAAACAAGGCTAAATCAAGTTTTTCTAAAATTTTACGGGTAACCCTATGGGATGGCACCCTAATACCTATCTTCTTATCATCTTGTGAGTGGTAGATAAAAGTTATCGGCCCCGGCCAGTAATACTCCATCATCCTGTAGGCAAAAGGCGGCAGGAGATCAAAATAATTATTAATAATCTTATCAATGTCGCTTAAAACAAAAGTAAAAGGTTTATCCCGGGAACGTTTTTTCAAAGAATAAAGTCTGTCTATAACCTCAGCCTTATCAGCCCTACCGCCTAAACCATAAACAGTCTCCGTAGGTAAAGCCACAATGCCGCCGTCAGTTAAAACCTTAGCCACTTCCCGGATAAGATCATTGTCAATGTTATCAGGGTCAATTTTGATGGTTTTCATTTTCTAAATGAATCCTTAATCTTTATGGCTTTATTCTTATAAGCCTTATCAGCTATACCTATAATCTCTAAGGCCACAATCACTGCATTTATAAAAGCACTCTTGCCGATACCGGTTGAGCTCAAACCCAAACCTTTAGGGCTGCTGACAACTGCAAATAA
>CAJXAF010000009.1 GCA_913050175.1 uncultured bacterium | reverse complement strand
TGTTCATAAGGGAAAAAAATTGGAAGTTATCGCTTTACATCAGAAAGGCGAGGAAAAGGCCAAGCAGAGTCAAATTGGGGTGCTTACTCTTGATGATGATGGTTATCCAGTTAATGTAGATATTAACCGGAAAGCAAAAGTTCAGAGCATTTCCATCCATCAGGCACTTATACAACAGGGTTACCCTGAAGAGTTGCCAATAAACTATTCAGCCAGTTCTTACAATGGTTATTACTTTACAACATCTGATCATAGCATTTCTTTAAATACCTACCTTAGAAATCAAAGCTTAGAGGCCGGTGATATTATGGTACTTCGCTATATGCCTAATGGTGGTCCTTACAGGATAGAAGTACGCAGAAGAAATCCACACTCTTATAAACCAGGCATAGCTTTGGAAGCACTAGAATGCGACAGTCGCGGCATCCCTCTGGATATCGATGCTGATAGTCAAGGCCATAGTTTACTTAAGATGTTGAGCGCAAAGGAGCCAGAGCGTTTTCCTCAACTCCCCAGAGAAAGGGTGCTTGCCCGTAGTGACAAGTCATTTATGTTTAAGGGGATTCAATATTTTGGAGTAGAGACGTATGTCCAATACTGTGACTTCTTAGATCTTGGCAGGATCAGTCTGGTTCGATTTCAAGAGACTGATGATGGTTTTAACTTACAAGGTATACGTCGCCGTGGTAGCAGGGAAGAGGTTCTTCTTACTGATACTGTACTCTTAGATGAAAATAATCGCCCTCAAAAAATTCGTTTTAAAAAACAGAGAAGTGTAACCATCCTCGATACTCTTAACCGACAGGGGGCGCTCGATAAAGAAAATTATACGCTCTTTCTTCAATCAAGGCGAACTGGCAATGGCCCGAAAGCAAAATATCCAACACCTTCCTCTGTTGTTAGTGAACTCTTGGCCCGGCAGACAGTAGGCGGTCCGATTGCTATTACTTATTCACGACTCACTGCCAGATTAGATGACGGTGGAGATTCAACACTCCTCCTTGCCTATAAGAAATTTTACGCCCAAGGACTTATTACCATGAAGCTTGCCGACGGAAGAGAAATTGCCTCCCAAGAACGACGTCAGGCAGACCCTCTTCATAGACAACTAAGCCGCTACTACGCACAACCTTTAGCTGATGCCAGTGAGCTTGCAGTTTTATGGCGAAGAGCAGTAATTGAAGGTGATCGCCAGGCTTCTGAGAGTTTTGTTGTCGGGCTCATGCCTTTAGTGCGGGAGGTTATTGAATCTGATATGGGTATTACCCTTTCTGTTGATGGTTATATGGCAGATCTCGGTGATTACTTATTGCATCAAGGGACTGTCATTATTGTCCGTCATTTAGAAGAGTGGCCTACCATTGATGAACCACAGACAGTATTTGATTGTTTTCGTCAGATTCTTCGCCGTGAATTGGCTAGAGAGCGATCAGCGTACTTTCAGGAGTTGGAACAGACTCCCTGGATACCTTCGCTAGATAAGCCTATTGATGATCATAGTCGAAAGCAGGAAGGGGGAAGAGATAGGGTAACCGCACCAGGGTCATCTCCGCTTGAGAATGCTATTGCTAGTGAAGAAGCCCATTTACCGATAATATCAGAAAATACCAAAAAAGAACTGTTAGATTCACTCCGGGGACTACTAGCAGGAGAAAAGCTTTTCAATGCCTTCACCAATGGGTCTGGATATAGGTGGATCGTTTTGACGATTGGAAGTCTAGGTGATTTAGGATATGCGACAGCTAATAATTGTAATCTTAATCTTGCTGTTATTAGTGATGCTCCCGAGCTAATAATGCGCAGCGTCCTTGAAGAAATCACTGATCGCCTGGATGCGATTATTCAATTTGAGAGTCGACGTCTGCCAACAGTAGTTTTTGGAAAAGATGATGACTATATAAAGCTTTGGCGCCTTTTTCGCGATGGTCGCATGAATGGTGAATTTAGCCATAGTCTTTTTTCTCTCTTACGAAGCCACCGTATTGGAACAGTTGAAAAGGGATTGATTACTATCGAAGGCATATCTACTGATCTTAGCGGTCCTGCAGTTGCCGAGCATGCACGTATGCTTATGCATATGGGCGCTGATGGCGATCGTTCCAATGGTGTTCTTTTTGCCGAATCAGAAGACGGTGCAATAACCACATTGCAAGAGGCTTTATATCAAAAAGTCTCCTTAAGCAGCACACTTGATGATGCTGATCTTAATGAGCATATAGCGTCAATGCGGTCATACTTCTGGCAACAGCAGAGGGAAAATGGGCGCCTAGCCCAAAATAGCATAAATGCCAGGGATCTAGATAAGCAACTTATGTTAAGTGATGATAAACTTCATGCAGAGCAATCAGCTTTTATTTCTTTGAGTAGCGGTTTTATTACAAGTGCCATTATTCTAGTTTTAATAAGTCTATTATGGTTACGGCAGTTTAAAAGCTTAGGTACCTCTTCCGTGGCTGGTGGAACCCTAGGCTCTGTCGTAGCCATTTTTATCATTGTTGCCTTCTTTGCTGGTTTTGGGTTGTTAGCAAAAGTTACTTTTTACGGATTAGCTGTTGGTGTTTTAGGTGTGATCGGGCCACAATTTGGTGAACCTACTGATGCCGGGTTTGGCCAGAACGATTCTGACAACAACAGTCTTATTAAGGCTATGAATCAAGGTCAATATATTGGTCTTGAGACTAATTGGAGCCAAGCAGGCCAAACTTTAGAGAGAATTGAAGCTAGAGAAATTACTTTAGCTAAAGGACTTGTATTGGTTGATAGAGATCTTGGTATTGATCAAGCCCAACAGGCTGAGTTTTTAGCTAAGGGGCAAATGCTTGATGGTACATGGTGTGGTGAGCTTAATCCCCGCTCCGAAGGATATTTATTTGATGGCTTAGATCGCTCTAAACCTTTCAATGGTTTAGTGACTGGTGCTAATTATGGCATTCGTCATCAAAAGACTTTTCAAGATTTTCTTAAAGCAACTACAAGAAAAAGGTTTCCTCAAAAAGTTTTTCATTTTCTGGGAGATAATATAGGAATCTTAGAGAGACAGAGTTGGGCTGATAAAGGACCGCTGGCAACAGGCCATTTTCTAAAAATTAAAGAGTTAAAATCAGATTCTCTATTTGATTCCTCACTTAAGAAGCAAGATTATTTTCGCGATGTTCTTGATGCCAATAGAAGGCTAAAAGTTTATCTTGATGGAGAATTAATTGTTGATGGACCAAAGAACAGGCCAGAGGCAAGAGAGATAGTTTTAGCTTATTGGAGCACGCTTGATGAATTTTCTAAATTTTATCAAGCGACAAGGACTAACGAAGAAAGCCATTCGACAGTTTTAGTTATTTCTTTATTGGTAGGAATAATTATTGTTTATACGATTTTGTTTTTAGCTTCTCAACTATTAATCAAAAAAGCCAAAGATTTAATTCAATACTGTGATTATGATCAGGCTATAGCTAAGACAAAGCTAGCTCTTTATTTAAGAGGTAACGTATTAGGAAAAGTAAATCTTTTAGATAAAGAATTGGATAATTTGGAAGATCTAGTAGTTGAAGATCCCCAAGAAGCCTTAGGTCAACTACAGCAAAATAGTAGCTTATACCGCCTTTTACGATCTCCGCCAGCAAGATTGCTCTTTGAATTTAAACGTAAACAGGCTGTGCATAGGCAAGTAAACAGAAATAAGTTTAGCTCGGGGAACTTAGAAAAAATTGTTGCTCCTGATGGCCAGGGTAGTTATTTTCTTGATACCGTAGCAACACCAGGGGATTGGAACTTGCGTCTTTTAGGAAGTGATATTGATAATACTCCTTCAAACATTTTAGTCCGCTTAGCTGATAGTCTTTATAATTGTCTTTTTAGTGACAGGGCAGCAGTAGATATTAAATCATTAATTGGTATTAATTCTCTTGACCTTGGTGGCAATGTTTATATTGTTGATGACTGTAGGCAGGCTGCTGCTCTCTATTCTGCTTCTGAAGCTAGATTCCTTATAGCTAGCGGTTTTGACCAACTGGTAATTAGCTTTAACCAAAATTCTGGATATCTAAACTTTTTTGTTGATAAGAGCCTATTATCTTATGGCCGGACCGAACAAAGAAGATTGCTAAGAAATGCCATCTCAGAGCTTAGAGAATTATCTCTAGAAAGCAAAAGACTTAGCCGACAAGTTAGAAACATTCATTTTCCTCACGATTCAGATCCGCGAGTAGTTTTCTATAATATTAATAGTCATAATCTTGGTGCCAGGCTTCTAAATTATAATCTTGGGGTTAAGGGTATCCCCACCTTGCTACGCACTCTTGATGATAGTTCTGAAATCATTGATAGAAAGACCCAGAGATTCGCTAACCAATCAACTGTATTCTGTTTTTCTGTATCCAAAGACTTTATTGAGGCAGCAAGTATTGTTATGGATAGCGTACGGCAGGCTTACCCTGAGGCCTTTATTGTAGTTGGCGGTCCAGCTACTATGTTTACTAAGTCATTGATAGCACTCTTTCCCCAAGCAGATATTATTATCCGCGGTGAAGCCCAAGATTCACTCCCAGAAGTTGTAAAAGCAATAGCTCCTTTTAGTAGAGCTGATGGCTTAAACGATATTAATATTGATAGAATTAGAAATATAGATGGTATGAGCGGTTTGTTTTTAAGAAATAAGTCTTCTCTCTACCTCTATAACCTTGATAAGCCACAAGTAGCAAGAAACTTTAAGGTACCGGCTTTAGCTGATACTGATGAGTGCACGATTACCCAAGGTTGTCCTCATGCTTGTAATTTCTGTGCAATCAGAGCTAGAAAATATCGTAAGGCTAACCCAGAGACTATAAAAGAATTTATTATTCGTACTATAGCTAAAGGCGTGATTTTGCCACAAGCTACAAGCGAAGTAGTTGAAGAAATTTTTTCTGGTGGATTTTCAATTTCATACCCAGGTTTTAGATATGTGCCCCAAGCTCTTTATACATCAAAGATGAGAATTGACTTACTTATTAGATCACTCACTCTATGGCTTGAGCAAGATGAGGGTCTAGATTTTAATGCTGCGGCCTCTGACATTGGGTTAACCTTTGGTTTAAAGCCTAGAGTAAGCAACTTAGATACTTTGTTAGATGCACTGCCTGAGAATTTAACTCAGATGCAAGTTTATTACATAATTTTGGTAGCAAGGTCGTTTTGGGTTAAAAAGATGATTTCAAAATTAGGATCTACAAGTGATAGTGACGAAGTAATAAAGCGAAAGCTAAGAGGCCTTAGAAGGATTGATATTTTCCCTCAAGAAGACAACACTCTTATTGCAAGAGGAGTAATCACAGAAGTGTGTGAGTGGATTGCTGATATGCACTTAGAAGATGTAGTTTATTTTAATACTGGCCAAAACAATATAGACAGTCTTTTATGCGTCGATCCTCGGACTAAAGAAAGAGTTCCTGATTTAAACCTTATCAATGTTTTGGTCAGGGCCAAGGTTAGTGGAGTGGCTTTAGGGGTTGATGGTTTAACTAATAGAGTACTTAGGCAAAATAACAAGCCCGGATATACTTTAGCCCAAGCTATCGAAGTAAATAAAGAATTAAGCCTAAGAGGAATAGATGTAAGTGTTAATGATATATTCAGCACACCGTATTCCAGTAGAGCTGATGTTGTAGAAAGCCTCCTTCTCTCTGAGCTTTTACCTTTTAATTTACGTTCTCACTGGCAATCAAGCTTAGTCTTATGGATATTTACAAGTTCAGGTAGTAGTTTTACCAATGAGCGCATAATCAATAATCCTGAGGCTTTTGACTGGAGCAATAGAGGAGAGGATTCTTTAGGTGGGCCATTTAGAAAATTTAAAGCAGACTATCCAGTAGAAGATTTAGCAATTTCAGACCACCATTTTCTTCCTTTTGGTACTCCGGAATATCTCTACTTGGGAGAAGAGATGATTCCAGTAGCGGATAGAGCAGCTCAAAGTACTTTAGTTAATTTATCTGAAAAGTCCAGTCAGGGGCAGCAATCAGTTTTAGACTTTTTAGAAGAAAATCACCCTCGGCAAGCAGCCGCAGTCGTTAGAAGCTGGCAAGATGAATCTCAAGTCGACCCGCAGTTAAGAGCTTTAGGAAGAATTATGAATCTGCATTTAAAAGGCAATAACTATTTTGATGCTTTTAGATTAATTATTCGTGACTTAAGAGATCAAGGGATTTACTCTTTTGATGACTTACTTAATTATTACCAAGCTCAAGATACCAACGATAGCAATCAATCCTATACTATCTTTGCTATTTTTGTCAGCTTCCTTTCATTAGTCTCATTAATAGTCTATCGCAAGCTGAGAAAAACAAGGCTGATTAACCAGAGATTAATAACAAAATTAAGAGACTCTATTGTCAGCGAGCGGCAGACTAAACCCGATCAAATTTATATTGCTATGTTTTACGGCAGGAGTGGCGCTAAGAAACGAACCATTCTCAAGAGATTAAAATCAAAATTGGATAATGATAGCATAGATACCATTATTATTAGCCGAGAAAAGTTATCCCAAGAAAAAGGCACTGGTTACGCACTTTTAAATTATATTTTGAAAGGAATTATGAAGGTAAAAAAACTAGGAGCCTTTAATATAGGCGCAGAGTATGTATTTAACAATCCTGATGGTGGTGAGCCTATAAGAATTGCCATTGGTAACGATACTGTTATTTTAGTTGATACCGAAGCTAACGCATATTGTGTGGCTAGTGATGTTGATGCTCTTGTTTTTCTTGAGCCAGACCGAATAAAATTAATGGAGAGGACAGGCAACTTGCCAGTATTTTTTAGGGTAGATGATTTAGGAAAAACTTCTAATGAGAAAGGGGCTGATTCTTCATCTTTATTAGTTTCAGCTCCACTGATCATTGTTGCTATCATTTTATTGATTTGGTTGATGCGCGCATTTTCTGTTTATCAACAACGATATACTTTAAATGAGGTGTATGCTGATATTGTTGATTATATTGACCGTACACCTCTGGTGCCTTTAGAAAATATAAGCGCAACAATAAAAAAACGCGTATTTTTAAAAGACGATTCCCGTCAACGAGGAGGCTCATTTAAAACCAGAGGTGTTACTGCTCAGGTATTTGCAGTATTACGTCACATTATTCGTAACAACCCTTCTCTTCTTAAGCAAGGCATAAAATTTACTACCCAGACAGATGGGAATCATGGTATTGCCACTATCGAGGCAGTTATCAGTGCGATTAATAAATTCAGCGCCAAATATCCACAGTATGCTCAGGATATAAAAAAGTTAGAACCGGTAATTTTTGCGATTAAGGAGATATCAGAAACAAATTATACGAAAAAAGAAAAACTCGATGCTGCTTTAGAGCAATATCAACAACTTGTCGGTACAGACACGCAGGGAGTAATTTTCTATGGCTATGATAATTATGAAGCAGCTCGTCAGGTTCGTCAGGAGTACGACAACCAACACTTAAGTTATTATATTGACCATGCCGGAGAGCGGCTTCGTCTAGGTAATGCCTCAGCTGGTCTAGAAATAGCTGAACAACTAGAGGAGGCTGGTATTTCTTCTGATCAACGGGTTGTCTTGCTAGTTCCGGTTGGTGCCGGTGGTCCTCTGGGAGTTGGCTATGGCCTTAAAACAATGCGTCCTAACACAAGCGTAGTTATGGTTCAATCACGCGGCTTGGATGCTTTTCTGCGTACCCTGAAGACAAGTTGCATGCAGACAAATCCCCAGCCAGTTCCGGAAACAGCAAAACTCATGATAGGTGGGCATGAGCGACAAATATGGTTTGCCGACGGCATCTTGGTTGATGGTCCTGAGAGTTTGGAAGTAATTAGTTTTGCAAGGAAGGTTCTTCGTGGTGGTGGCGCCGTTACTGTTAGCGACCAAGATGCCTTTGATATTAGTGCAGCCATGGTCCTTAATGACCTACAAGCATACTATCATGATGGGGCTGTGGTTGGTGGTACAACTGCGATATGCGCAGAAGCTTTACTTGGCCGGGAGAGATTTCTTAATGAATGGAGTCAGGCAAGAGAAGCAATTGATCAGGCTGATGTGGTCGTTATCTTAGGCACTGAAGGTAATATTTTGCCAGAGATCACCCAGCATATACAAAGACGAGCAGACCGGCAAGAATTAATTGCTATTTACAAACGTTACGTTGTAAGTTTTCAGAGGCAGATATCAGAATCTTCCCAAGAGTTGCGATCATTGCAGCAGGCTAAGCAAACGCCAAAAATAGAGAAGCGAATAAATTACCTTGGCAGTCAAATAGAACGCTTTAATCTCTATATCCGTTCCTATGAAATGAGCCTCGGTATTATCCAGGCAGGCGTTGATGTATCTAATAGTCAGGGTGAAAACAGGTCTTTGTTCCTTGTTTCATTTTTGATAGCCGGGACTCTTACTCTAGTGGGGACGCTAATTGCTATCAAGCCGGCATTAGCACTTTGGATTATTACTTCTCTGGGGTTAAGTGCTGGTGTTTTAGCCGTAGTTGGAAGTGGTTCTGCCAACCCTGAAGAAGTTAAGCCAAAAAAGAATCATGGTTTTTATTTACCTGATACCTTTAGCTATCTTGCTTTGCCGCTTAAAATTGCTTTAGAAGCCGAGGAAACAAATCGTCAGGATACGTTGATGACTGCTACATTTAGTGGCCCAGAAGTAACCTTGGCCTATGAATCAGATACTCCAGCCAGGTTAGTCTCAACTGAAGAAACAGCCTTAAAGGCACAGCTGGAGCAATGGGCTAGTTTTCTCCAGCCGGCAGGAAGATTGCCGGAGAAAGTATCATTTGGTTTTCGTTCCCGGCCGTCAGAAGAGACATTCTATAGGCTTAGTGGAGGAAGGCAGCAACAGCGCCTTGAGACTATGCAGCCTCTGGCTGATGTAGAAGACCGTGTTTGGTTTAGTTATGCTTTATTTCGAATGCCGCCACCCTTGAATCTTCTCGTGTCTTTTGGCCATCTACTAGATAAGTCTACTGATGCAACTTGGCATTATTTTCCCCTTGAGAGTCCATACTATCAATTTTACCGCAATAGTGTTGTTGATGGCTACAGTTTCTTAAATCATCCGGAAGAAAATTCAATTAAGACAGATGATACTTATTTTGAAAGCTCTAACCGTCTACAAGCTCTCTATCCTCACTCACATCTTTTCCATCGACGGCTTCATTCTTTTCTTGAACATGATCACATGCAAACAGCTCTTGCTATTGATGCTGACGCTTCTCTTAAGCTTAAGAGAATTCAAGGTGCCGGTGACCTGCATTTTGCAGCCCGCCTGGAATTTAGTAACGGGAGTAATAATAATACCCAGATGCAGTATTTTAGAGAAGACCCCAGCAATAACCATGATATTGAACTAGAAAAAGAGGTATTATCTGCAGATTCTTCCCATGATATTGATAAAGCCACCGAGCAGGTATTAGGACGCCTGATAGTCCAAGGCCGGGCAGTTGTTGAGTCAGCTCGTATAGTAACCTTTGAAGTCAGGGAAAGCACAGGAAAGACCTATGAAAAAAGAATTGTTTATAAACCCTACGATGCCGTGGTACTTGAGACAGAAATAGCAATGCTTATGCGTAGAATGGGTTTACCTTCTTATTCAGTAGTCTGTGGTGAAGATGATTTTGGCTTTTTCGGATGGGTTCAATACCTGGACAATTATAAATTTGATTCCGATACTTTTTTCCAAAGACTACAACAGCAACCCGAACAAACAGTACAGTTTTTTGACGTTTTTATCCTCCTGGTTATGATCGGTTATCCTTTGGGTGTTTTTGATTTTACCCAAAATAATTACCTTGCCATTGAGCACAATCTTCCAGCCAACGGTCAGGCTGTTTGGCCGGTGCGCATTGATACTGAAACTGGTTTGGCAGACTGTCGCCAGACACCGGAAGTCTTTTTTCAAAAGTTTTGTTGGGTCTTAAGCCAGCAGCGACGTTTCCCTGCGTTTCTTGCTGCAAGCTATGAAGAGCTCAAGCCGATTCTTATTTCAAACCAAAGCGTTATTATGGCATCTGCCCGAGACGGAGCAACAATGTTTGATAGAATCGACCAATTTTCAAGCCATCTTCTTTCTAGAATAACTAATGGTCATAGCTATTGGCATCGCTTAGTTTTCCGCGACACCCTTGATTATGCTAGCAATGAGTCCTTACGAGGAGTCGTGCCTTATTACCAGAGTTTGCTTAATGTTCAGGACGTTTTAGGGGTGACTATACGCAATAATGCCATGCAACAGCATCTTGGTTGGCTTTCAGAGCAGATGAGTGCCAGTGATGGGCAATCACACTACAAGTCACTTGTCTTGATCACTATACTTTTATTTAGTCTTCTTGCTTTTATCTATTTTTACAAAGCCAAGGACGCCTTTGATGATGAGTACTTTACCCCCCAAGTAGTCTATGACAATGAAAATCTTATTGCAGTTAGAGGGGCTCACCGGTTTTTTCCGATTGGCGATGTCCACGCTGATGTCAACATGTTAATCAGGCTTTTAAAAAGACCGGGCTTAATTAAAAGAAAAACAATGTCTGGCCGGGAAGTTACTTTTGATGATCTTATTAAGCATCCCGAGCGATTCATAAAATTAAAAAGAGGGGATACAATAGCTTTTGCCGGAGATATTACTGATAGCCATCTAAAAATTGACTTTTCTGAATTGGATGAACAAAGTCAGCTTAGTGAGCAAGGTCAAAGTATTGTTCAATCTACAATGGAAAGACAATACCCCAGTCTTGATGCTTTAAAATTAATTAGAGCCTTTAAAGCTGTAGCTAGTAAGCGGGGAGCAGTAGTCACGGCAGTTTTAGGAAATCACGATGATATATACATACAGGCTTTTAATGATATGGCCCAGCGCCTAGCCTCAGGTGCTGATACTACCGTGGAAGAGGCTAGAAATATTGCCTTATCCCATACAGATTTTAGTAATAGTTTTAGAGCTAGCGCAGCTCTTGCCATGGAGTATTTATTTGGCGGTCATAAGTCTTATAAGGAATTATTAGAGAGTGAACTTTCCTGGGTCCCGGAATTCTTTAAAGACTTAAAATTACTTGCTTTAATTGACAATAATGTTTTAACCCATGCCTGTATCCCCGTAATAGATGACATTGATTCTCTTGATAGCTTTGATGATTTAGAAAGGGCTTTAGTTTTAGCTAATCGTAATGATATTACAGGTAACTATCTGAGTGACTGGATTAATGGTTCTTCATTAGCGCAATATCGCCAGAAATTTTATGGTTTAGTTAGAAAGCTCCAAAGCTTGCCTCAGAATCAGAAGGTGTATCTTTTTGTTGGCCATGATTCCACTTTAGGCAGGGTTAGCCATCGGGGAGAGGAGGGAGATGTCTTTTTGGTTGATTCCGGCAATACTTATTTTTACCGAAATCTTCCGGATAATGGTTCAATCCCAGGTATTATGATTATTACTGCCGAAGGAAAGAGAGGGGCATATGAGTTAACTGATACAGGCTGGCGATATCGAGATTTAAGAGACCACCAGAAGCCCAGCCAAATTTTAAACAGCGAACAAGCAAGGACAATTCGAAAGTCACTGGCGATTGATAGACGCCAAAGAGTTATTGAGAGAAGAGCTAAAAGCTACCCTCTTTTTTCTTCTGAGACAGCTTATCGCAAGGGCTTATCGCTTAGGATTGAGGATTTAGTAAAGCAATTTTCTAGTGTTTCTTATTTAAGAGATAGCTTCAGAGTAAAAGAAAAAGAAGAAGAAGAAAGAATGGCTAGGGGTGATACCGTAGAGTACCATTATCAGGAAAACTACAGTGCAGTTGGGGAATTATTAATAGCCCTTGATGTTCATAGCGCGGAAGCTGCTACAAATAAACACAATTCACTCTTAAGAAAAAACCAACTTCTTTTAAGTAATTGCCTGGTTTGCGAATTAGCTCGGGTTAATGAGATATCGCCGCAAGAGGCGTTAGCCAGGCTTATTAAAGCTGGTTTACCGCTTAATGCGAAGTGGAGCACTCGAGGGAGTGATATTCATTTTCTTACGATTTTGCAAGTATTAGACACTTCCGACCTTGTTACTGAGGGTATATATTTTCAGTCAACTAGTCAAGAGGATTGGCATGCAGGTTTAGAGGGAAGAACTTTAGAAGAGATTAGCTCTGAGATTAAGCCCTATGATTATATAGGCATCAATCAAGATGAAGCAGTCTTAAAAAGAGAGAGGATGTTAATTAAATATAAAGTCTATGATCATGATAGGTTAACTTACCTAAAAGAGCTGCATCAACGATTCCTTGAGTCTGGGCCGGAGGTTTTAACTACTATAGAATTAGTCGGCACCTGGCATTATATGATTTTAACTAAGCTCAATGAATACCAGGGGGAAGCTTTTTCAACTATAGATACAGCCATTGAGAGTAAAAAAACTGATCTTGAAGTAGAGGGGGTTTACTTAGGTTACAGTTGGAGTAATTTTGAAAGAGACCCAAGAGATCCATCAGTTCAGTTAAGTGAGGAAGAAAAAGCAGAAACAGTAATTAAAAATCTAAACTTAAGACCTTGGCTAGAGTTTTCTTTATTAGATGCTGGTTGCGGTGATGCAGCAGTTGCTATAGGCTTGGCTAAGAGATTTCCCCAGGCAAGAATAACTGCAGCTGATGCTAGCGCTCCCAATATAGCTTCAGCTCTTAATCGAATCGAGAGTTTAGGAGCCCAGGCTCCCAACAATATAAATTTACACTTAACAGACATAAGGCCAAAGCAGGCTTCGCAGTACCCTTCTTACAGCGGCCTGCCTTATTCTGATGGTTATTTTGATGTAGCCCTGTTGCTTGACGGAGTTATGGATGAGGATAGCTATCAGCAAGCCTGGGCAGAAATGTTTTGGCAGGAAGTTTTACGCACAGTAAATAAAAATGATGGTGAAATAGTATTTTACGGCCTTAGAGGCAAAGACTTTCTTGAAAGGCATTTACCAAAAGGTGTCTACAGTCAATCAAAATCAGGATTATTTTATACTAAACATGGCACAAGAACCAGGTATTATCTCCCTTGGGGATCTATTGATCCATATCGCCGAGAGTGGGCTGAATTAGCTTTAGTAAGACTTAGTCGAAGCCCTCCTCCTAAAAGGACAGTTCAGCTACCCATAGTAGAAACTCCTAAGAAACCAAGTGGTACCCGCCAACTAAATTTATTTGATGATTTAGATAATAGTAGCAATACTTATGCTTTACTTTTTATTATATCTGTTTTGTCATTGATTGGTTTGCGTTTAATGATAAGGCTTGTGAGGGGTATTTTTAGAAAAAATAATTTGCTCTACCTGGCAGATGGTGAAGGTAATATTTTTGAGTATCAAGGTCCTGCCTACACTCAACATGGTAAAGGAAAAGATGGTTTACACATTATTGATGAAAAAATGTCGGTAGCTCAAAAAGTTAATGAATTATCAGATGAATTTAATTTAAAGAGTTTATTGCTTATGGTTGCCTGCAATAATGATCATGCTAAGGTTGGTCAAATTAATATTGCTTGTATTCATGCTGACTCAAGAGTTAAGTCTACATATAAGCGTTGGGAGTCAAGCCAATGGAGCTTACCTAGTTTAAATCCTTTAAGAGATAAAAATATTTTTTATACTTCTGGTAAGTGGTATTTTGTACTACCATCAGGCGTAGAAGTAGATCTTGGACAAGCAGTCGATAGTGGTTTACCGGTAGAAGCTCTCACTAGAGATGGTGGTTCAAATCTTTTTTCTTTCTCAGGATTTACCTTAATTTCTTTAACTCAAATAGTTTTATTTGTCAGTATGGGGTTTCTTATTGCCTCAACGATCATGTTAAACTCCAGAGAAAAAAAGACCCCATGGATGTCAATTCTTGCAATAGATGACGCAACCTATAAACAAAAGACTTTATTTTGGGCATATAAGGTTTTTAATGCAGCAGGGTTTTATAAACCTGACTTAGAAGAGGCAAAAACTCTTTATGAAGAAGCTTTAGAAGTAGATCCAAACAGCATAGAGGCTCTTAAGGCTTTGACTGAAATAGCTTATCGATTAGGAGATTATGGGCAAGAAGTTATCTTAGCTGAACAATTGTTTAAACTAGCTCCTAATGATATTTGGGTCTTGATTCGCTTGGCAAAAATTTATCTTAGCACTGGTGCGATAGATGCAGCTCTTATGTTTAGTGAAAGAATTGAACAGCAAAGACCTAGTGATCAGAAAAACAATATAAGAATTAGAAAATTATTAGCAAGAATAAAGCGCCGAGATAAAGGGTCAAGGATTTCGAAAGTAAACAATAGAAAAGAGTTAAAGAGAAGAACTCGAAGAATCAGGGCCCAAACCCAAGAAAAATATCAGACAGATGGCAACAATAATTTTTATGGTTTATCACCACCGGCTTTAGTGGTATCTGCTATTATTATAATTTTACTTACTCTCTGGCTTTATATACTTAAAGCAAAAGGCAGGGGAGTAGAAGAATTGTGTTGTGGTAAATCTAATGGGGGTAGAGGAATTTCAAAAACAACAAGTGATGATTCAGCTGCTTCTCCGTCAATACCAATAGATGCTTTTGTCAGGATTTGGGTTGTGTCTCCAAATTGGAGTTGGGGTATCCACGGGTCAGGAATTATTTTCTATGGTAACGAAAGTCATTATTATATTCTTTCTACTGCACATGGTATGGAACCATTAGATAGTTTAGATGCATTTCATTCCAAAACTGATCGAATCTATATTAAGTTATCTAACCATAAAGATATACAAGCAGAGGTTGTTGGCTATAGCCCTAAGTCTTGGCCAGACCTTAGTCTATTAAAAGTAAAAAAGGAGGACATACCAGAAGGTGTGGCGGAAATAGTTTCTTTAGGTAAAAAAGAATCATTAGATAAGCTTTTGACTAAGGAGGTGAATATTTTAGGTTGTCGAGCTCATGAATTATCTTGGCTTCGCCAAGAGACTAAAGGCAGGGTTATAGGCAGGGAATTTAGACCAGGGTTGAATTGGATCGTGCAAGATGTATTTACAATGACTGCCAAAATTAAAGGTGGCTGGAGTGGTGGACCAGTTATTTATAAAGGTAAGGTTGTAGCTATACTTTTTGCAGCAAAGAACTTATCTCTTGCTATTTCTCTTGCAACAATATTCGATATGTTTAAAGGCATGATAAATGACTCACTAAGTGAGTTTAATAACTTTGCCGATGAAGCTGACAAAAGAGCCTTAGTTGATATATTGGATCAATCAGGTGCTGCTATGTTGGCAGATGAGCAGAAACGTGAAGGCTCATCATGGTCTTATAATTCAGATATAGAAGATGTAGTTCAGCGGCAGTTATATCAACTTATTTCGGAAACGAGAAAGCTTGTTAGTATGTATAGACCCAGAGCGTGTTTGTCGAGCAATGGTGCCCTGGCAATAATTCTTCGCATAAGACCTGACATCAAAGTCGATTTAGTTATAAAGGAGTCAAATATTGGTGAACATTGGTACCTTTTAGTTAAAACGCATGTAGGTGAAAATGAATTTATTGTAGACATCCACCCTGTCGGTGCCTTGCTTGCTGAAAGAGGATTTATTGTTTTAAGGAAAGCTGAAGCTGCTGAGTTAAGTCCTTATTATAAAGACTACACTATACCTGGCCAAGAAGAGCAGGAGTCAAAACTGGCATATGTAAGGAAAAGTTTAGACATTATAGGGTTTGATAAACCCATTGATCTACCACAAGAAAAATTTATTGGCGTATCTAGTGAATCCAGTACCGACAGTCATCAGAGTAGTTCGTTAAGGCAGGCCTCAGATGATGAAAGCAATTCTCTTACTCTTGCATCTATCCTTACTTTTGTATTGCCGCTATTGGCGTTGGCGATGGTGATAAGCCAAGGAAATAACGATTCAGCAGATGACGACAGCCAGTCAGACTTGGCAGGTTGTGGCAACCCAGACCATGCCTTTATTTTTGATGAGAGTATCATGGACCCCGATAATAAGCAATCAAGGGATTTTGCAATAGAAAATTTACGAGCTTGGCAACGTGCCGGCAGAAGTGAAGTGATGAGAGGAATTAATTTAGGATCTGGCCCTGGACAATTCTCAGGAAGCATAGAAGAAGAATTGCCTGATTTAAGAGTTTTGAATTTAGATATTGCCGATATTCCCGATCATCTAGTGAGAATGCCATTTCAGAGGGTAGATGCAAACAAAGGTTTACCATTTTCAGATGGAACGGTAGATTTTATATTATTTTCCTTCTTTCTGAATTATGTGGACAGAGAAAAAGTGACTAAAGAGATGTTTAAGGTATTGGCAGACGATGGTCTCATAGTAGGCGTGTTGCACAATCCTAACTCCACTCTCTTTAAAGCGGAAGCTTATCGGGTAACTGAACTTTCTTATGCCGAACAAATTAAGCAGGCTACTTTAGCCTTAGATAGAGCTTTGGAATATCAAGAGTATGATTATGCAAATATATTCATGACAGAACTTATGGCGCTCTATTTATGGCAGAGCAAAGGTAGTCTCTTAAAAGACGAATCCCAGATAAGAACATTTTTTGGAGATAGGGGGTTTCGTATAAAGACAGTTAAGACTTTATACAATAGTAGTGTTGGTGAGTATGCTTTTGGCGTTGTTTTAGACAAAATACCTTCTTCAGATACCGAAACTGAGGACAGCAATCAATTTTCTAACCCTGAGTCACTTTTAGTTTTAATGCTTCTGGGGGCAGTATTTATTGTATTTGTTTTTCTTAATGAACTTTCCCGCCTTCAACTCATACCTGTTTTTGCTGCTGATCAGAATCACTTTCCTGTTGATAAGGATTTAAAAAATGATCCCAAAGATTCCTTGATATTTTGTGTTAACGGTGGGGACAATGAGTCTAGTAATAGATTGCCGCCAACTGAGAATCTTTCGGATATCCTTGTATTGACACATCCTCACAAAGGGTATGTGAATAGGTATGAAGCTTTATTGGGTGGTGGATTTTCAAAAACAGTTGTATTAAACGATGATGATTCTAACTCTCTTCCGGAAAGATTAAGTAATTATGAGCCTTTTAGTAGTTTGCAGGATAGTGTTCGTGGAGAGTGTGTGGTTCCTGATGATTTAGGGTTAAAGGGCTCTGCAGTTTTTGCCGGAGGCAGTGTTATTGGTTGTTTAGCTCGGACAATAAGGATCTTTGCTAAACAAGCGTTACTCAATAGCGATACCTTTATTGCTCATCTGCCAACAAGAGCTGTCTGGTGTGCTACTATCGACAAAAAAGAAGTCACAATTTTTAGCTTTGAAGAAATGTTAATAAAATCAGAGGATGCCGATTTCGAATTCCATAATTTTAAGTCAAGTGACTTTTCAAAAGCTCAGCGTATTGAAGAATTTGCAAAGTATATTTTCCAGAGGGGCATTCTAGAAGTCAAGCAAGAATCACTTGATGATAACGTGGGTGTAGCTATAAGTATTAAGAATAAAACAATAATTCTTCGCAAAGGTAAAAATAAGAACCTGGTTGTTAACCTTATAATACCTGACCGCAATGTGCCATCTTTTGCGCCGGGATCAACAGACGAAATCTCTTTGTATTTTAATGAGCAGCTGTCTTTACTCCAAGTAGGCATAAAGTTTAAGTTTTTAGGCGCTCAATGTGACGAAGATGATGCCAGCCAAAAAACAGCCATAATAACTGTCGATGCGCCTGAGTGGCCAATTTGGGATGAAACTATATTTGATTTTCTTGTGTCTGAATTTCAAGGTCATGATGATATTGGTCTTGATCAAGGCGATAAACCTGTAACATTTATTATGCCAGAAGGGGCTGGGCTTGTTTTTGGTAATAGAATCCAAAAGAAACGCAATATAAGTATTAGAGTCCTTCAAGCACATGCAGAATACGCCCTAATTAGAATTGAATTTCCCGAATTTATATCTGACAGTGGTTTTTCTTTGGCTGCAGATGCCGAACAAACAAGAGAAGCTATTGAAAATTATCAAGCAGCTATAAACGATTTTGCTTCTTGGCTTAGTCATAATAGATGGCTAGAAGATCTTCAAAGAAGTTCTTCTGGCGGTTTAGGATTGTCGATTGTAAGAAGTTTTGCCCGTTGGCTGGGAAGCGGCTTGAAACGGCCTCCACCATGGGTGGGAATATATGACAGTGAAAGTTTACCTTGGCAAGAGGCTGAGGCGCATGCAATGACTGGAGACCAAGGTCCTTCTGACTTTGATATCTATGTTCCTTTAAGAAATTTAAGATCAGAGCAACAGCAGTCCTTGAGAAATAATATTTTGACTATACGTAGAGACGTCTATCGTAAACATGGGGTTGTGCTTCATGTATGGTTTACTCAACCTCATGATACAACTAACATTATGCTTTCTGATGCTATGGGTGACGGTTTCATTGCTCTATATAATGATGCTGAGTCTGAAAGTAACAATCAGTTTTTCAATCTACAAGGTATTCTACTACTTTTAGCAGTTGTTTTATTGTTGGGTTTGTTTGCTTTTCTCCGGCATCGAGCCAAGGCCCATCCAGAAGAAGCAAGAAATGAAGAATTTACCTTATCCTTAGACGCAGATCCTGTTATGGTAGCTGAGGGCGTAGAAGTTGCATATGCAAGTATGGCGCCTATGGGTTCAGAATTTCCTTTCTGGAATTTATTTCGAGACACTTTCCCAGGATACCTTCGATCCAATGGTGCTTACTTCTATATCGATGCGCCAGGCAAACAGATTAATCATGGAATTATTTTTGATCAGCATTTAGAGTTGGCAGCAGACAATAATCCTGGAAGTTATATCATAGCCTTATGGCAAGGTGATGACGCGCTTGTGTATCCTCTTCCTATTGAAGAAGGTTATGAGCTAGTTATCGGTAACGAGCGTGTGAAGAGTCACAATGTTGTTGTAACTGTTTTGGATGTAGAAAGAAATCAAGTTCGCATTGAAGTCCAGAGGCCAAAACCTAATGCCGCAAGCTCTTTAAGCAATCAGTCTTCCAATCTACAAGGTATTCTATTATTTTTAGCAGTTGTTTTATTATTGGGTTTGTTTGCTTTTCTCCGGCGCCGGGCTTTTTCACTTGAAGAACAAGTAGATCTGTTTTTTAAACAAGGTTATTTTATTACTTATAATATGACAGTAGGCACAAAAACGCAGCGCTATCGGGCTACAGATACAGCTGCTTTGCGTCGTGATTGGCGAAGTGACCTTCTTGTTGATATTGAAAATCCCGATGAAGATAGATTTCGTGACAAAAGTCAAAAAGGCTCTCTTACTATTTTCAGGGTTGGTAATCGCCTAAAATTAGTTTCAATTTATCCTAATCTCTTAGCCGATGGAAGAGCTCAAGGCACTTTAGCTGTAGCCTTGGCTTTGCTTATGTTTTATGATGAAAGCCTAGGAGAAAGGCAATTCAATATTCACTATACTACAGAAAACTTGGCAAATAATTTTGGCAACTTGAAGGCCTTTCGCGCTAAATCTTACTCGGTTACTCTACCGGATAGTAGAGGTGAGCGCTATAACATTTCAGCAACAATACCTTTACTTAAGCCTGCTTTGCTTGCGCAATGGCGCCAGCGCAATGAAGAAAACCGAGACCAAACCAGATATAACAAGCATCCATTTTATCATGATTCTAGTGTCAGTTTACAGGCTCAAACCTCAGCTGATGAAAGCAATTCGCTTATTCCTGTTTTAACGCTTGTCTTGGTTTTGCCGTTTCTTTTTGTTATTGCTTGGTGGCTAGAGTCTTTACTTGGGCATAAAAACCCTCTTCTTGCCGGCATTGGACCACTGTTTATGGTTGATGCAAGTGAGGGTGGTGGCAGACCTAGAGAGCCGGATCCAGCTTCTACTAATGTAGCCTTAGGCGATCTTAAAGATCAATTACTGGGGTATGATTTATCGGGCCTAATGGATCCCATGATTGTAAAAATTATACAAGGTGATCTTAAGCATTCATTTGTAATTGCTGAAGACATAGAGCAAAGAGGATTTCAGGATATATTTGTCGTTGGAAGTGGCTTGATAACACTTTCCTATATTCTTGCGGCCATTGGGAAAAATATCACTCATCATCACTTAACGGGCGTAGATAGGCAGGGTTTATGTCTTATATGGGAAGTATTGGATAGCATTCTTAAGAGTAGAGATGGCTTAATTCGTCATCGCATTCAAAACCTGGAAGGTAAATTAGATGGAACGATTGGTGAAGATAATTCGAAGGTTAAAGCTCACTCTTATGATCTTGTAACATTTATTGATTTTGTGGGAAAACACCCCCAAGTTCATAAGGGTAATGCCTTTTTGGCTGCAGAAGCTTTGATGAAAACTGAAGACGGCTACGTTATTTTTGACATGTCTACAGCTGAGTCTAATCCAATAGTGGAAGAAACAGAGCCAAATGCTACCGCTCTTGTGGAGTTTATTGGTGTTTTGGGTTTATTGGCGCCAGTTCAGCGTGAACCATTTGCCGGAGGTTATTATTCGGCCTTTGGCGATGGTGAGATACCGGAACCATTCTACAAAACGAATTGTTTATTTCGTGTGATTACCCCATTAGCAAGTGTTATTCCCTGGGATGAAATACCGCATACTCCTAAAGATTATATCTTAACTGTCAAAAAAACATTGTTTCGCTTAACAGGTTTTCGCGCTTTACCTGAAAAAGAAATCCCCGAAGAAGTTGTTTCTTTAGTTGAAGTCCCTGAGGATGCTAAGATCCTTACTATTGGCGGCGCCACGATTCCTTTTCATTGGCTTGAAGCTATTGGTAAGGGAGGTTTTGTTGAAGCAGTAGATATCAATAAGGAACAGGTACGGTTTATAGATAGAATCGCAGTTGCTGTAAGAGATGGCCGGTCTGAGGCTGAGGTAGACTGTGTACATACAACAGTTGATAGATATGTGAAAAATCAGGTGATGAAAGATGTGATGTTGGGAGAAGTTGACAGAGCATATAAAATTTTGACAGACAGTCAAAGATTAGCTAAAGTTCATCAGAATATTGATTTTCTTAGATCAGTCCATGGGGATTTGATTCGGTACGACTCGGATCATAAACCAGACATCGTTTATTTCTCAACTCTACCCTCACTTCTTGTTATCGCCGCTCATCAAGATGCGCGAGCTCTTTTGGATAGGATTTCTTATTATCTTAATCAAGGCATTACTGTTATCCACACTTCATTGGATTATATGACTCAAAGCCCTGTAACTATGCAAGTCATAGAAGAAAGGTATCCTCAAGATGTTACTGTAACCAACATCAAATCTCAGTCTAATGACACAACTACTTATCATGTTATTCGACCACGATCAAGCAAGATTAAAATAGGGTCAAAGCAAGTTTTAGACGATGAAAGCAATTCTTTCTTTCCTATCTTCATACTTGCTTTGGTTTTGCTGCTTACTTTATTTATTGGTTGGCAATTCGCGGTGAGAGATATTCTAACGAGGATTAGTAGCAATAATAAAATTGTAAAAAGGCCACGCATTAAAAATAAGATGAAGTTGCATGAAGTGCCGACACAGATTGCCGTGTTTACTGGCTCGGCTGTGTATTGCTTTGTTAAACTTATTATTATTCAAGGTGGCAAGATCAATCCAGAAGTCATCTTGTTCAAATATCCTGGATTATCAGCTATTGGCGTAGCAATTATAGTTTTTATTGTTGTGAGCTTTTTTAAATGGGCAGTAGATAGAGGAAAAGCCTTAACTCTCAGAGAATTAAATATTATTCAGATAGTGCTTGGCATGCTTAATCTTAGAAAAGATGCTATTTCGCAAAATTCAGATATAGAAAATGTAGCTCAGCAGCAATTATATCAACTTGTGTCAGACTCCAAAAGGCAGGCATCAGATGTACTACTAGTAAATCTCATAGCTCCTAAATATAAAGAGAGAATACAAGAGCCCATGGCTGTAAATACACTGGCTGCTTATATTAGAGCTAGCAATCTAGGTGTTAATTTAGACACTATAGATATGTATAGAATTCTTCAGGAACAAGGAACAGCTGACTTAGATGTATTGGTAAGGCCGGTAATCGAGCGGATTAGAGTCGATAGGCCGATGGTGGTGGGTTTGTCAGCGAAGTGGTCTACCTTGGTGGTTGTCGACAGAATCTTGGATGAATTAAACAAATTAGGAGACAGCTGTCCCCTTGTGGTTCTGGGCAATACCATTCCTACGTTTGCCCATAAAGAGATCCTTGCTAGGTATGAGGATACTTTTGAATCTCTTCTGATTGTTTTAGGAGAGGGTGAAGAAGCGCTGGAGGAAATCATTAGAAGAGCAAAAGCGGCAAAGGACAATTTTAGAGTTTTACACTTATACAAAAACATTCCTAATACAGTAATTTCAAAAAGCGATCTGCCGGCAAGAAAACCTGTTAGTTTAGATACATACCCTTTTGCCGACAAAGATCAAGCCCGGGAGTTGTTTGAGTATAGAAAGTGGGGGCAAGCTATCGAAACAAGCAGGGGGTGTCCTTGGGGAGCCTGTACTTTCTGTTCAATAAAAGGGCTGGATGGCATAAGAGGGCGCGTGAGTAAAACTAATAACTCCTGGCGACCCTTTCCTCTCGAGAGAGTTCTTACAAGGATTAAGGGAGTTGTAGAAGCAGATAGGCGTAACAAGGTATTTTATGTCATTGATTCTGAGTTTATTGGGCCTACAAAGAACTATGATGATTTTGAGACATCTATGGAGCGGACGGAAGATTTTGCGAGAGGCATATTGCAAATAAATAAAGAGTTAGGCCTTAGAGGAGATGAGGCAATAATGATAGCCAATGCTTCGGTAAGAGTTGACACTTTGGTTTCGGATAGTCCTTACCGGCAGAGGAGGATGAAGAGAGTTTTTAAGCTTTTAAAGCGAGCTGGCTTTAGGAAATTATACCTTGGAATAGAGTCTGGTAGTGATAAGCAATTGCAAAGATACGGTAAAGGAGTTAGTGTTAGACAAAATGAAAAAGCAATAAGGTTGGCAAGAAAGTTAGGGTTTGATTGTGAACCGGGGTTTATATTTTTTGATCCCCTGGCAGCTGTTGAGGAATTAAAAGACAATGTAGATTTTATTGCGAGGATGCGTTTACATAAAGTTGATTCACGTATTTTCGGAGCGTTAAGATTACAAGCAGGCAGTCCTTATGTGAGTCTGGCAAGAAACAGAGAGTGCCTGGGAGATTTCAACGTGGATGAGGTATCTTACCAATCAAGCTATCAAAATCATGAAGTTGAAGAAATAGAAAGGCTCTATACCCAGTGGGAAGAGGTGACCAATGGGCTGTTGAAGTACCTCCAAACGCTGCGTTATATAACTGAAGATCCAGCGAAAAATAGGAGAAAGAAAAAGCGCATGAAAGAGGTGGTGTTAAAAATGCGCGTTTTAGATTTTTACTTCATGAAAGAGATAGTGTATGCCTACGCTAAATATGGCGGAAGGGACTTAAGAGAAGACAGGAGCCAACTTTTTAATAAAGTAAAGAGGATCATTAAGCGCTTTGTGAAGGAGAGGGAAGGTCTATTTTGTGGTATTGAGAAGAGCTTGAACAAAAAAAAATTTACCGATGAGTCTGGTAGGTTGCAGTCAGAGAAATTACTCCATGCAAGAAATGCAAATAGAGAATTTTATGAATCTAGTATTGGCAATTATCCTACTAGTTTGCCACGACAAGCCTCAGACGATGAAAGCAATTCATATCTTTTTGTTTCATCTTGTCTGTTTCTTTTAGCCTTCAGTACATTAAGGCTTTTGGACAAAGTGGAAGATATAATTAAAAATATTAATCTGCTACTTAAACCTAAGATGGGTTTATTCTACCAAAAAAGAGCGGTCAAAGATTTGATCGAGTATGTTCGTATTCATTTTGATGAGATTTGTGAAAGTGGAGTTTTTATTTTTGATGTAGATAAAACCCTTGCTGATACAGACCAACCATTGGATAAGGAGATGATCGACCTTTTGCTTAGACTCCTGAAGAAAAGAATTCGTTTTGTTGTGATTTCTTCAAACACGAAGACAAGCATAGTTGAACGTATCTTACGACCTATCCAGGAGCGATTGGGTAATGATCTCGAATTCTTAAGGTATTTTACCTTTTATGTGGATGGCGGAGGCACAAAATTTTCTGTCACTGATAGTGGTCAGATAATAGACGATAGAGAATACAACGCTAGCCATTCAGCACCAGAAGATATGGTGGATTCGTTAAAAGAAAGCGTTCAAATGCTTGCTGAGAAGAAATTTTATTTGAATCCAAGAAACCAGAAACGTTGGTCGTCATGGATTCATAAACGATATCAAAGCGTTTCAGAATCTTTAAGGATCGACAATTCTTGGATGACTGATGGCAATAATTGGCAAGTTACTACCTTGACGCCCGAGGAGTTAAACTACGCCTTGGAAAATGGCGGTAACATCACTCAACCTCTTATTGAGGTGCGAGGAGCCAAGGAAGATGGCTCGTTTGTAAGTCTTGCACTTGGATTTATACCTGAAGGCAAATATACGAGAGAGGGTTATAATTATTTAGTTGAAAGGTCGATGGGGCCTTCTGGTAAATATGTAAATATTTACCCGGAAGGATCGTCAATCTCGGAAATCGTCCCTTGTTATGGCAACAAAGCAGCTGCCCTCATTGATGTATTGGATTCAAATGAAAATGGAAAAGTAGATCCGTCATTAGTTTTCTATTTTGATGATGCTTTTCATCGAAAAGCTGCGCCTAAAGTTGTTGCGACTAACAATCGCTTAAAAGAAAGTGGGCTTTGGATGCTTTCAGTTGGTATGAAGCGACCATGGAATCGGGGCCCATTGATGATTGGCCGTGGTCCTCAAGCAACAGCCGAATTTCTTAAAGCTGTTCTGCCAGAAAACAATAATGATAATCAAAACCTATCATTTTTTCTCTATTTTGCTTCTGTCTTCATGCTTGCCCTGGCTTTTCTGTTTCTTTTGGTTATTGCCTGGTGGTTAGAGCTTCTATTTGGTCATAGAAAGCCTATTCTTGCAGGTATCGGGCCGCTGTTTATGGTTGGGCCGCAGGGAAATACAAATAAGCCATTGGCAGCAGAGCTCGGATTCTCCCGCACCTGGGCTGAAATAGAGGATGCAGCGGCTAAGTTTCAAGCTGCTGATTCAGTAAGAGAACAATTCAGGGTTGCTACTTTATTTGTGCCAAATGGATTTAGAGATGAATATCTCGAGAGGGCAACTTTTCCCAGAGCCCGCGGCGGTAAAGAGTCAATTAGGATTAATACCGATGCTTTATTCTCGCAAGGAGAAATATACCTTTTATACATGAGTGATGTTGTTTTTGCTTTTGCTGAGTCGCGATTTGTAAGGACAATTTCAGAAGAAAATGAAGTAAGCGCCATTGACTATTATCAAGGCTATCATTTTAGCCGGATTGCTATTGAACATTTGGCTATTGTGGCGATGCAGGAATCAAGGTGTACTACGGCACTAGATAATTACCTAATAGCTAGAAAAGGGGCTTATACAAAAGATTTTGCTGAGTGGGCCCAAGTTACTGTTAAAAAACGTGTGGAGATGTTAATTGAAGATAGGTTGTTTATGCGTTTACTCAAGTGGCTTACCCGGGCAATTTACTTTGAGTTTGATGAATTAGCTGATGAGATTGACCAGGCAGCTCAGGAATTGATTGGTAAGAGAGCGGATTTACTCAGAAGTACTGCTGAAATCTATGTCCAGTTAGTTAAAGGAAAGAGTGAAGAGGATATGTTAGCGGCAATAGATACCTATGACTGGAATCATATAAGTGAAATAACCAAACGTTATCGTGAATCTGCCTTTGGGTCTGAGGCAAAGAGTAATCAATTTTCTCTTATTCAAATCTTAGTAGTTTCTTTAGCAGTGGTATTACTGGGTTTGTGGCTCTTAACCTTGCGTTGGAAAAGAGGAGATTCTCCTACGGTTCCTGATTCGAAACCAGAGGAGAGTCTGTTAATAGTTAAAATTGATTTAGATAAGATACGTTCTCCTCATGAAGGAGCTACCTTCGTAGATACTTTAAATATTTTAAACCGCCTAGGCATAGATACCAGAAGTGTATTAGAAGCCAGTATAGTCGAGTGTAATGAGGCCCTTAAAGAGCTTGTTCAAAGGCATCGGGACATTATAACAGAATATTTATCTAGCAACCCAATTCGTGTTATAGCAAGGCGCGAGGGTTTGTTTATAATGCATGATGGTTGTAACCGTATGTATTTAACAAGGTTACTGGGTTTTAAGAAAGTATCGGCAATCGTGATTAATACTGATAAGGCTGATTCTGCAGCCGATGGAAATAGTTCGCTAAACCAGAATACTGATTTAACTCGTACTCGCGATGCAAAGGAAATTTCATATTTTCTAGAAAAGATTCTTCGAATTATTCTACGTATCGTCTTCTTGTTTTATTCCAAACGCATTGCCAGGGTTGTTCATCCTATACCATCATTCGAGGATGAGGTAGAAGGTCACCATCCTAAAATAAGAGAAGCATTTGCTCCTATTGAAGATGCTGAGCTTCTCGATCCGGTTGCCCAGGCTTTAGCAAAACACAGTGAGCACCATGAGCTTGCTTTAACCCTCGAAGATGTTCGTCAGGGACGTATTCGGGCAGGACCGAATTGGCTGTTTAGTCTCTTAGATTTCCTTAGGATTCGCCTCTACGCATTCAATTACCGCGGTTATATTATAGTCAACCCAGCCTATTTACACGATACTCAAGAAACCCAGCGCTCAATAATTCATGAAATTGCCGCCCTCTCCTCATTCACTCACCAACAAGCAGAGGAATTAGCAAAACAGTTAGTACCTTTCTGGAAGGTGCTTGAGGGCAAAAGCATACCAGATACAATGGTTGGCATTGCTTCACTGCAAAAGGTTGGGCCAGTTCTGGGTCAGTTTGATACACATTTTCTTCACCATCCTTTAGAAGTATTAAAGATGCCTCGAGATTCAAAAATGGTTATTGTCGAAATACAAGGCAGTGGAATTTGTGCCAGCGATATACCCAATTTAACTACAGATTCATTTGCCTCAAAACACAAAATAAGCCAAACATCTCTTGGCCACGAAGGTGGAGGAGTCATAGTCGCAGCAAGTCCAGCAGTTGATTCTGATATTTTAGGTAAGAGCGTTGCCATAGAATCTCATACGCCTTGGATTGATTTCTGGGATCAAGCCTGGTACACGCGAGGGCTTAAAAAGCATTCGATTATTGGCTACGATCCTCTAGGAGCAAAGAAACCAGTGTCCGGTATTTGGGCTGAATATATTCTTTTACCCCTTGATAATGTCTATCCTCTTTCTGAACAGGTACAGGCAGAATTAAACGGGAGCTTAAGTATTTTAGAGCCTACCGGAAACGCAGTCCATACCGTTGTAACTTTACAACAACGCTTGGGATCAAGCAATAAACAAGCGGGGCTCATTGTCGTTGGCTTGGGAACCCAAGGTAGGATGATGATGCAAATTGCTAGCTCCATCGGCATGAGGGTTGTTGGCATCGATGCCCGTCTAGAAAGTGTTAAGGCAACAATTGAGCTTGGGGTAGGAAGCGATCAAACAGTATTCTTAAGTAGTGACGGAAATTTATCCCAAAAGATAAGTGATGTTCTCAGAGGAGAAGCTGATGCAATCATTGATGCCTGTGGTGCCCAGGGAGTGGTTGAGACTATGACAGAATATTTAAAGGACAAGGGTTTGTTTATATTGTTTGGTTTAGCCCATCAGGAACAAATCTTACCTGCAACTGGTGGACTTACCCTTGAAGCCTTTGTCAAAGGAGAGCTTGATCGTAGCGTGCAT
>CAJXAF010000008.1 GCA_913050175.1 uncultured bacterium | reverse complement strand
TTTTGCTCAGATAATGGATGAAAATTTTACAGCTCTTATGGAAGAAAAGCTGGATGAAGTTGAAAATGGTAATGCTCAGTGGAATGATCTCTTAAAAGAATTTTATCCGCCATTTAAAGAGAGGGTCGAGAAAGCTTTAGCTTCAGCCAAAAAAGAAGTAGAATATTCCGATAAAACTTGTGCTAAGTGCCAAGCAAGAATGGTAATAAAGTGGTCAAGACGTGGTCGTTTCTTGAGCTGTGAAAAATTTCCTAAGTGTAAGTATGCTGAGAGCATAACTTCAGGAGTTAAATGCCCAGGCTGTGAGAAAGGTGAATTGATTGAGCGGAGAAATCGACGGGGACAAAATTTCTATGGTTGCAGTGCTTTTCCTGAATGCCGGTACACAAGCCGTACCCTTCCCGATGATGAGGACGAGTCAGATGAGTCTGGAGGGGACAGTTAATTAAGGGTAGATAAAAAAACTTGCCTAAAAGAATTCAGAACAAATGATTCCTTTTTCTTATTATACTGATAAGTTTCTTAATTATATTACTGTTGAGAAAAATTACTCTCAGCATACGATAAAAAATTATAAGGCTGATTTGGGAGAATTTGAAAGTTTTTTAAATTCACGCGGCGGCAAAGATATAAAGAGTATAGATTATTTTATCCTGAGAAAATTTTTAAGCACTCTTAACCAAAGACAGCTAAATAAGCGAACTCTCAGCCGCAAGATATCAACTTTAAAGAGCTTCTTTAAATTCACTCTCAGAGAGAATATTATTGAGAATAATCCGGCCTCAAGCTTAACTTATCCGCGATTAGATAAACCACTGCCTAATTTTTTAACTGAGAAGCAAGTGATGACGATTTTGTCGCTGCCAGAGGGGGAAGATATTTTAGGCTTAAGAGACAAGGCTATGCTGGAATTTCTTTATTCCACCGGAGCCAGGGTTTCAGAAATGGTTAGTTTAAAAATCGGCGCTCTGGATTTAATCTCTGGGATTGTTAAAGTCAAAGGTAAGGGGCGTAAGGAGAGGCTCTTGCCTTTAGGGGAGCCAGCTATAGTCAGTTTAAAGACCTATCTTGATAAACGAATTGACTCTAGTCAGGCTTTATTTATTAATAAAAGGGGAGGCCGTCTAACTGATCGGGGTGTAAGAGGCATTATCTATAAGTATATTAGGAAAAGTGCCCTTTCTTTAAAAGTTTCCCCTCATACCTTTAGACATTCTTTTGCTACTCATCTTCTTAATCGTGGCGCAGATTTAAGAAGTGTGCAAGAATTACTCGGACATTCCAATATAGCAACGACTCAGGTGTATACGCATCTAACGATCGATTCATTAAAAAATGTTTACCAAAGAGCTCATCCCCGGGCCAAATAAAGAAAAGGCGATGAAAGAAGATTTAAAAATTAAAAATCAATCTATTTTAAGTAAGCTAGTGAGGTCTAACTTATTTTCAAGCCTTTTGTATTTCTTCTATGATTTTATTTTTTTGTTCGGCTTTATTCTTTATTTACCGATTTATTTTCGGCGGAGAAAAATAACTATCAAGTCTTTGCTGGCTAAATTCGGCTTAGTCGACATAAAAAAATTAGAAAAGTCAATCTGGATACAAGTTGTTAGTGTGGGCGAAGTCAATATCATTGCCGGATTAGTAAAGCGGTTGCAAGAGGTATTTGATTCACAAATAGTAATTTCAACCACAACCTTGACCGGCTATAAGCTGGCTAAGGATAAGTATGCAGATATTGCCGAGGTTATCTACTTTCCTTTAGACGTTTCTTTTATTATTGAGAAAGTAATTCGCCGCTTGAATCCATGTCTTTTTATTGCCGTCGAGACTGAGATTTGGCCTAATCTTTTTAAGCGCCTGGATAAAAGAGGTGTTCCCATAATTATTATAAATGGCAGGATTTCCGACCGTGCCTTCAAGCGTTATAAGTATGTTAAAGAATTTTTAGGTAGAATTATAAATAAATGCGATTTGATTGGAGTTCAAAACTCTTCCTATAAGGAGCGGTTTCTTTTTTTAGGGGCTGATGAGACTAAGATTATAATTACCGGAAATATGAAATTTGAAAGCATAGTCATAGATCAGATAAAACTAGCTAAGATTAAAAATAGATGTATTCAGGCTTTAAAGAAAAATAACTCATTGCTGCTAATTGCTGCCAGCACACATCATCCCGAGGAGGAGATAATTGTTGATATCTATCGGGAGATTTTAAAAACCTTCAGTGGCATTACTTTGCTGATAGCTCCCCGTCATCCTGAGCGGGTAGGGGTAATTGAGAAGATACTTCAATCACGGGACTATGTTCCGGTGAAAACTTCGCAAATAGGCTCAACTCCGATTGAGGAAGAATCTGTCTTTATAGTTGATACAATCGGAGAGCTAATGTATTTTTATGCTTTAGCTGATGTCTGTTTTGTAGGAGGCAGCATTTCAGCTGATGGTGGCCATAATATTTTAGAGCCGGTTTATCTCCTAAAACCGACAGTCTTTGGTCCGCATATGGATAATTTTCTTGATATCCAAGAGGCAGTATTAACGACTGGGGCAGGATTAAAAGTAAACGATGAGCGCCAATTACAAAAAGTATTATTGCGGCTCCTGCAAGATAAAAATTTACGAACTGATTTAAAAAATAAATGCCTTGGTGTTTTTGAGTCCCAGAAAAAAGCTTTGGAGAATAATATCCAGTTGATCATGAAGCACTTATGATTGAATTTGAAAAACTATGAATTCGGGAATAAAAAAATCATACCTTAACTTTATAGAAAGAGACCACAGAGGCCTTATTGAATGTATTTTATATAAGATCCTGTGTGGTTTTTCTTTTATTTATGGTTTCATCGTCAACATCCGCAATTTAGCTTATGATTTCCGAATCTTGCCTTCAAAGTCTGTAGAAGCGAAGGTCATAAGCGTGGGTAATCTTTCCTGGTCAGGCTCGGGTAAGACTCCTTTGAGTATTTGGTTGTTTGAAAAGTTCAAGAATGAGAAGAAAACTGCAATACTCAGGCGAGGTTATGGTAAGGACGAAAACCAACTTCTTAAAGAAGAGGTAGAAAGTGTGTTCATCTCAAAGGACCGCTATACTAAAGCTTTAGAGAAACAAGCCAACTTTGAATTGTTTATTTTAGATGATGGTTTTCAGCATAGGAGATTAAAGAGAGACATAGATATTGTTATTATGGGGTCAAGGGAGTTTAATAAAAAATTTAGATTGATACCAGCCTATTTTTTCCGGGAACCCTTAAGTTCGCTTAAAAGAGCAGATATAGTTTTAATAAGCCACAGCGATGAGATTAAAGATTTATCAAGCGTAAATGATCTTATCTTGAGCATGGTTGTCTCTAAAAACTTATTTTTTTCTCACTATGAGATAAAAGGCTTTTTTGACCTAGATGGTCAAGAAAAAAACATAGATTACTTTAAGGATAAGCCGATTGCAGCTTTTGCTGCCATAGGTTACCCTGAAGGGTTTTTTAATAAGCTTACTAAGGCAGGACTAAAGCTAGCTAAAAAAATAACCTATCCCGACCATCATCAATTAAATCAGCTTGAATTTAACCAGCTAGAGGATGAGCTTCTTCGCAAAGGCATAAATAATTTGATTATAACTCGTAAAGATAAGTATCATCTGCCAAATTTAGAAAGGAAAATAAATATATTTATTATGGAGATAAGAATAGTCATTAGCGATGAAAAAAGATTTTTTGAAGAGATAAGATCTCGACTAAATTAACTTATGTATATTTTAATTAAATGTTTGCAAAATATTCTTCTTAAAACTCCTGAACCGCTCTTGCTTATTTTCGGCAGGTCTATCGGGTTTGTTTTTTACTGTATTGGTTCAAGGCGGAGAGCTGCTTTTAAAAATATTAAATCCGTATTTCCCAAAAAAACAAATAAAGAGATTAACGCAATTGTAAGGAGAAATTTTTCTGGGTTTGGTTTAAGCCTTGTTGAGAGTTTAGTGATCCCTAAGATGTATAAGCATATTACCTTAACCGGAAAACGTGACCTACTTGATCAAGGCGGGATTTGTGTTGGTATTCATGCCGGGAGTTGGGAGCTTATAAATTGTTATTTTGCTAAGAGATATAAGTTTGCAATCATGGCTCAAGAGCAGAAACATAGCGCTTTAGATGATCATTTAATTAAGACTCGAGAGGCTGAAGGAATGAAGGTGTGTTTTTCACTTAAGGAGCTGGTTAAGTCGATTAAGGATAAGTATTTAATCGGCATGGTAGTTGATCATGGAGTTCGGGATGACGCTTTAACAGTAAAATTTTTCTCTCATCTTGTGCCTACACCAAGGGGTGCTGTATATTTAGCCAGGAAATTTAAGAAAAAAATATTTCCTTGCTTTTCCTATCGCGGTAAAGGATTTTCTTTTAAAGTCCGTGTCGGGGAACCAATAGATGTTGAGGGAAAGACCGATGCCCAAGTTTTGACTTACATAAATTACTTATATGAAGAGTATTTAAAGAAAAACCCCTGGGAGTATTATTGGTGCTATAAGCGCTTTAAATACAAGATAAACCGGGATGTCGTCATCCTAAGCGATTCTAAAGTCGGTCATTTGAAACAATCAAAAGCTTTGGCTGCTTTTCTTTCCCAGGAACCCTATGAAGTAAAAACTAAAATAATAGACGTTAATTATAAGGCGCCGTTTATGCGCACTTTAGCTGATATTCTAGCCTTTTTCACTCCCAGGCACTGTCCAGCTTCCTGGTTTTGGCTATACTTTTTGCTCGATAAAAAAACTTTAAATTCACTAAAAGGTATATATGCTGACACTGTGATTAGCACCGGCAGCATGATTGCTCCAGTAAATAAGTTATTCTCAGCATACCTGGGAGCTAAGTCAGGGGTAGTCTTGCGTCCGAATATACCTTTGCGCAAATTTAACTTAGCTATCATTCCTGAACATGATCGGGTATACGCTGAGAATGCCTTGCTTATAAAGGGAGCACTTTTTTACCCGGAGAACATCAACCAGCGGGCTAAGGAGTGCCGCGATTTTTTTAAACTAGATAATACCAAAAAAATTGCTTTTTTTATAGGCGGTCCTGTAGGCACAGAGAATGAATTTTTTAAAAATTTTAAGATATTTATAAAAGAATTAAAGAGTTTTGCCTTAGCCAATGATTATAACCTCTTAATTAGTACATCCCGGAGAACACCAGAAAAAATCGAAGACTATCTGGAAAGCCAGCTAAAGGATTTTTCGAAAACAGAAGTTATGGTTATAGCAAACCGTGATAACTATGATTTTATTTTTGAAGGCTTTAATAGTTTAGCTGATCTTGTTTTTGTTACTAGTGAAAGTATATCAATGATAACAGAAATTGCTTCAATGGGTAAGCCGTGTATTTGTACGTTTTTTGAACCTCAAGACAACAAAAGAGAACTTTTTTTAAATTCAATTAAGGATGAGATTTCTTTCTTAAAGCAGCCCTATAAGATTGATGCAATAAATTTTAAAGCTGCGAGCATTTTTGAGAAAAATAAGCAAAATTTAAGTAAGTACTTAGGACTTTTAACATAGACTGTAAGGAGATACTCTTAGTGAATATAATACAGACACTCCCTTTTATGAATATTGGCGGCGTAGAGCGAGGGGTTATAGATTTGGCTGTCTACTTAAAGGCTAAGAAGATTAAAAATTGCGTAGTCAGTGGAGGTGGTAGATTGGTCGAAACCTTAGAAGAAGAATCAATACCACACCATAAATTAGCAGTTTACAGGAAGTCGCCAGTCTCTATTCTTTATATAAATAAATTTAAAAAAATAATTAGTGAAAATAATTCTACTATTATTCATGCCCGGAGCAGAGTTCCAGCCTGGATTAGCTTTTTTGCCACACGGGCAACTAATAGCCATTTCATAACTACTGCCCATGGTGTTTATAAGAGTAAAATTTCTAGTGAAGTTATGGCTTGGGGCAAATATGTTATCTGCCCTTCAAAAGTTGTGGCCAGGCACATGAAAGATAAATTTGGGGTCGATGAGGAAAAAATAGTTATTATCAATCGCTGGGTTGATTTAGACAAATTTGCCTTTACTGATTATGAGCAGAGGAGAAAAAGTGAATATATTGTAAGCATTGGCCGGATTTCTCCCACAAAAGGTTATGAGCACTTAATTAAAGCCTTTAAGAAGGTCGTGCGCTTTTATCCTTACCTAAAGTTAAAGATAGTAGGTTCAGCCGATAAATCAAAGATGCGTTATCAAAAGTATTTAAAAACGCTGGTTAATCGCTATGCTCTTAATTTTAATGTCGAATTTGTCGGCTTTAGAGCTGATGTTGAAAATATCTTATCTGGGGCCCGCATGTTAGTTGCTCCTTCTACTATCCAGGAATCTTTCGGACGAGTTATAGTCGAGGCTTTTTCCTGTGGAGTTCCGGTTGTAGCCAGTAGGGTTGGAGGTTATGCGGAGATTATTGATGATAAAAAGAATGCCATTTTAGTAGAACCGGGTGATTCTAGTCAGCTATCTAACAGTATGTTAAGGGTTTTAGATGAACCCGTTCTAGCCTCAAAATTAACTATTAGTGCCCGAAAAAAGGTTGAGAACCACTATACAATGAAAAATTGTCTTAAAGAGATAGAAGCAGTGTATGAATTAGCCGAGAGCGTTTTAAGGATTTTAGTTATTAAAATATCTTCTTTTGGGGATTTGATCTTAAGTATCCCTAGTCTAAAAGAGCTAAGAAGTTCATATCCTCAAGCTAAAATCAGCCTTTTGACTTTAAAGAAATATCATTCTTTTATCCAGGACTGTCCCTATGTTGATGAGGTTATAAGTGTTGGTCAAAAATATAAAGAACTTAAGAGTATTTTTTCCTTAACAAATACTTTACGGCGCCGAAGCTTTGATTACATTATTGATTTTCAAAATAATCGAGCCTCACACTTCATCTCTTTCTTGAGTTTACCCCGATACTCTTTTGGTTTTAATGTGCGCTACGGCTTTTTGCTCTCTAAGAAAGTTAAATATGACCGCAGTCTGGACCCTTTAAGCTCACAGGAGGAGATCCTAAAGTTTTTAGGCATTAAATTGCATCAAAAAAGTTTGATTTTTTGGGAGAAAAAAAATCTAAGTGTGGATTTAAATGGAGATAAGTTTATCGGGATCAATGTTTCTGCATCCCAGAGGTGGCAGTCAAAGAAATGGCCGACTAAGAATACAATTAAGCTTATAGGCCTGATTTATAAAAACTTGCCCGATTATCGGGTTGTCTTCTTTGGCGATGAACAATTTAGGGAGTATGCCCATAACATTAGCCAATCCCTGCACCCCCACCCTTTGAATTTATGCGGTAGGACAAATTTAGCTGATCTGCCCTTGTATTTAAAAAAAATGGATGCTTTTATTACACCCGATACTGCCACTATGCATTTAGCTCAGAGCCTCGGGGTACAGACTCTTGCTTTATTCGGTCCAACTAATCCCAACCGGCACACTGTTAAAGCCAAGAACTTACATGTTTTTTCTCAAGAATTAGAGTGTTCCTATTGCTATAAGCCAAAGTGTAAATTTGCTGACGAGAGTCTCTGCCTTGAAAAAATAGGAGTAGGAGAAGTATTTTCTAAGATTAAAGAAATAATTCATATTATGAATTTATGAATATATTGATTCTCACAACTCATTTAAATAAAGGTGGAATTTCCCGCTATGTAATAAACTTAGCGAAAGGATTATCATTGCAAGGGCATAAAGTTTTTATAGCCTCCAGTGGAGGCGAGTGGGTAAGTGAACTCCGAAATCTAAATATAATGCATAAAGATATTTCTATCAAAACAAAATCAATATGTAGTTTAAAAATATTATTTTCTTTTTTTGCTTTGTCTGGATTTATTATTACTAATAAGATTGATATAATTCATGCTAACACACGTGTAACTCAATTTCTTGCCTATTTACTATATAAAAAGAGTAAGATACCTTACCTAAGCTCTTTTCACGGGTTTTATCGCCCTAAGAAATTTCGTAAACTATTTAAGTTTTCTGGTTTGCTGGCAATTGCTGTCAGCAAGTCTGTATCTTGTCACTTAAAGGAAGATTTAGAAATTGACCCCGATATAATTAAAGTTGTTTATAATGGAATAGATTTGGAGTCATCAGATCAAGGAATCAGCAAAAGAAGCCAAGCCGGTCTTAGTAGCGACGATTTCATTTTAGGAATCCTCGGACGAATATCTGCTGAAAAAGGCCATCTCTTGGCAGTAGAAGCTCTTAGCAGATTGGTGCCTAAGTATGATAACTTGTTTCTCTTGCTATCAGGTAGAGGTAAACACCAGGATAAATTAAATTCTTTAATAGATAATTTAAAGCTAGAAAAAAAAGTTAAATTCATTGACTCGGAGGCTGCTGATTTCCTTAAGACCATAAATATCCTTCTTGTTCCTTCAGAGAAGGAGGGTTTCGGTTTTGCAGTGGTCGAGGCTTTTGCCGGAGGCGTGGCTGTAATTGGCTACAATACCGGAGGAATAGCCGAAATAATTCAAAACCGCTCAAACGGCATTTTATTTAATCATTACGACAGCCTGGTTTTAGCTGATGCGATTGAAGAGTTGATGACTAAGGGCCAACTACGTCAAAGAATGGTTGCTAAGGCTAAAGAGGACGTGCATAATTATTCATTAGAAAATATGGCCTCAGGAACACTAAGAGTATATGCAGGAGCCATTGATTTGAGAGAAAAGAGTAGTTAAGTGTAAGGAGTTGAATGAAGAGAGTAATCGTCTTTTTAACAATAATAAGTATTTTGTTGGGGTCATTTGGTATATATCTCTGTAAAAACTATGAGTTGCCAATTCTTATGTATCATTCAATTGATTCAGAAAAAGTTAATACTTATGCAGCTGTGTCAAAGGATGTTTTTTATAAGCAAATGAAATTCATTAAAGACAAAGGCTATCAAGTCATTAGTCTGGCTAATTATTGCAAAATACTTAAAAATAATGAGTCAATTCCCAAAAAATCACTTATAATTACCTTTGACGATGGCTATGCCGATAATCTCAAAGCTGTTGAGATATTAAAGGAATTTAATTTTTCGGCAACTTTCTTTTTAATCGTCAATAAGATTGGAGAGCCGGGATATCTTTCCTACGAAGATGTAGGCAAACTTTTAAAGGATAGCAGATTAACTATAGGTACGCATACTTTAAATGAGGTCTATCTGCCTGAAGCCTCTAATGAGGAATTAAAAGATGAGATAACCTTAGCTAAACTTCGCTTAGGAGAATTATTTAATCAAGACATAGAAACAACTTCTTATACTATTGGTGGTTTTGATGCCAGGACAATCAAAGAGGTAAAGAGCGCCGGTTATTTGTGTGCTTGTACTACCAATCGCGGTTTCAGTAAGTGGATAGACCGCTATGCCTTGCGGAGAATTAAAATCACTAACCGGGATAAGGATTTTAAGCTATGGGCAAAATTATCAGGTCTCTATAATGTATTCAGAAGATTAAGGAATCCACATTGAGTGAGCAAAGAAAAGTGATAGCTATGAAAAAAGTTTTAATCGTAAATGTCAATTGGTTGGGCGATGCTATTATGATGACTCCTGCCATTGAAGCTTTAAAATCTAAATATCCTGAAGCTTTTTTGGCTATTATGGGAGTAGAGCGCATAAAAGAAGTCTTTGATGACAACCCTTACGTGGATGAGTTTATTTGTTTTAACGAGAAAACAACTCAGAGGAGTTTTTTTGCTAAGTTAAGATTTATTTCTTTATTAAAGTCAAAGAACTTCGATACTGTCTTTTTAATCCAACGTTCATTCACAAGGGCCTTAATATGTTTTTTGGCAGGAATAGGTACGAGGATAGGGTTTAAGAGGGTCAAGAATAACCTTATACTTACGCAAAGAATAGATCCGCCGGCAACAGGCACTCATCGCCAAGAGCATTACTTACGTTTGTTTCAGGCCTCAGGTATAGAAATTACAGATAAGCAGCCTTGCGTTTATCTGGATAATCAAATCTCGGCAAAGGCAATTGCCCGCTTGGGAGTCCTGCATAAGAACTTCTCGCATTTAATCGGTATCCATGTTGGGGCAAATTGGGATTTAAAACGTTGGCCAGTTGATTCTTTTGCTTGTGTTTGCGACCGTCTTACAAAGGAGCTGAAAGTGGCTATAGTCTTTTTTGGGAGTGAAAAAGATAAAGATTTGGTTGGCAGCGTCCTCCTTAAAATGAAAGAGAAGGCATATAACTTTTGTGAGACAACTACTTTAAAAGAATTAGCTGCTATCATCAGGCTCCTACAGTTATTTATTTCTGCTGATTCCGGACCGGCTCACCTTTCTGGTAGCCTGGGAACACCAACTTTAGTTTTATTTGGTCCAACTTCAGAAAAAATTAGTTCTCCGATTGGCGGAGGTGTTAAGATTTTACGAAAGGATATCGATTGCGAGATTCCCTGCTATAAGTTAAACTGCAAAGACAATGTCTGCATGAAATCAATAACTATTGAGGATGTCTTCGACCAGTCTAAGAGTATGCTGGGTCTATAGATTTATATTATGAGTAATCAGAGTGACAATATTATTATAAATTTCCCTACTAATATCGGCGATGTCATCCTTAGTTTGCCGGCTTTAGATAAGATACGAAGCAATTATCCTAAAGCTAAGATAACTGCCATTGCTTCGCCCTCTACTAAAGAATTTTTTTTAAAAAATAACCTCATTGATGAGGTTCTTATTTTTGATAAAAGAGCCAGGCCAATAGTCAAACTTAAATTTACTCTAAAATTGCGGGGAAAGTATAAGATTATGGTTGACTTTAAACATTCTATGCTGCCACTTCTTCTAGGTATTCCTGTCCATACACCGTCATTGCGGAGATTCTCTAATAAAGTTCATATAGTTGATAAGTATTTAAAAATTATTGAAAAGATTGCTCCTAAAAAAGCAAACCTAAAAAGTGATTTTATACTTGAAGATAACTCTAAATCTAAGTGGGACGATTTAAATTTAAAAAAGGCAATTTTTATTGCCTGTACATCACTATCTAAAATTAAACAATACCCACCACAACTAATAGCTGAAGTCATTGATTTACTCGCCAATAAGTACAAAATAATTATTTTAGGAATGGAGTCTGAGCGTAAATTCTATAAGGATATACTAAAAAAGGAAGGAGTAGTTGATTTAGTCGGCAAGACTAAAATGGAGGATATCTTCTATCTTTTAAAAAACTTTGCCTGCCTGCTCCTTGGTGTAGACTCAAGTATAACTCATATGGCAAGCTATCTCGACCTCAGTGTAGTGGCTTTATTTGGGCCGACAAGCTATGAACGTTCCTACCCGCGGTCTAAGCATTCGCTTGCCTTAAAGAGAGAGGATTTAGAGTGCGTTCCTTGTGAGTCTGGAGATTGTGACAAAAACATTGAATGCATGGATATAAACCCCCAAAGGGTAGCTGCTGCCATTGAAGAGATAATTGCCGAAATTAAAGGACATACACCAATTAGTACTCCTTAAGTAATAAAACAAAAACCAGTTCAATGAAAGATCCGGAAAAAATTTTAATCGTACGAACTGACAGGCTTGGTGATGTAATTCTCTCAACTCCGGTCATAAAGAATTTAAGGTTAACTTATCCCAATGCTCACCTTGCCTTTATGTGCAGGCCTTACACTAAGGACGCCGTGACTGGCAATACCTATTTAGATGAGGTGATAGTTTATGATAAGTATGGAAAACATAATAGTATTTTATCGACTATTAATTTTGCTTTCAGGCTTCGTAAGAAGAGATTTGATTGGGCAATAATTCTCCACCCGACAAACCGGGCTCATTTGATTACTTTTCTTGCCGGAATACCTAAACGAATAGGTTGGAATAGAAAATTAGGTATTCTTCTTACAGACAAACTTCTCCACGATAAACAATATGGCAAAAAGCATGAATCAGAATATAGTTTGAGTATTTTAGAAAGCCTAGGTATACCGATTAGGGGTAAGGAGACTAGCTTTCCTTTAAATCAAAAAGCCATTGATAGCACTAATAGCCGGCTTTTGGATGCAGGTGTAGGCGCTGAAGATGGTTTTATTGTTTTACACCCTTCGGCCTCCTGCCCTTCCAAGCGTTGGCCTCAGGAGAACTTTTTAAGCTTAGCAAGACTATTAAAAGCAAAATCAAGGTTCAAAATTATTATTATTAGCTCAAAGGATGAAGCCGAATTCGGAGAGCTTTTAGCTAGAGAGACCGATCTAATTGACTTTAGAGGTATGTTTAATTTAAACCAATTAGGCGCTTTACTTAAGAGAGCTACTTTATTAATCTCAAATGATAGTGGTCCAGTCCATATAGCTGCTAGTTTTAATACCCTGGTTATTTCAATATTTGGCAGAAATGACCCTGGTTTGGGGCCAAGAAGATGGAGGCCTTTGGGCCCTAATTCCTACTATTTTCATGATGATCCTGGCTGCCGCCATTGTCCGGCACACGCCTGTGAAATAGATTTTATTTGTCTTAAAGCGATAACTCCCGAAGAAGTTGCCCAAAAAGCCCTACAGCTTTTAACCTCTAAATAACTAGTCCACTTCTTAACTATTCTTAAGTAACCCTACTAAATCTCTCTAGATTAACCATGCTCATTCTCATAGTTTTATCGATCGTCATTCCCATAGTCATATTCATAGGGATGAGCATCTGCATGTTCATAGTTATGAAAAACAAAGGTCAATAACTCCCTGGATACTCTTTACTATTTTTTTATTTGGCCCTTGTGAACCACTAATACCACTGCTTATGTATCCGGCAGCTAAAAGTAGTATTTCGGCTCTTGTTATTGTTATCATAATATTTACTGCCTCTACTATATTAACTATGCTGGCAGCGGTTATTATCTTATCTCTCGGATTAAGTTTTCGGCCCTTAAAGAACCTGGAGCGCTATACTCAAGCTATAGCCGGAGCGACTATTTGCTTATCTGGTTTAGCTATTCAAGTGTTTAGCCTATAGTATTCTTCTTATAGAATTTTCTTTATCTTTTTTGGGAAAGGGTATAAAATACTAATATGGAAGAATATGTAAAGAAGTACAAAAAGGTCTGGGTAAGGGGCTTGGCTATTGAATGTCCTTTGGGAGATGCCTTAAAAACTTGTCCACTTCGCGAACTGAGAAAGTTAGAACTTGCTGATCGCTTAAAAATGATTGATGATATGGGTGATGAGCAGATTGAGGAAATCCTTGAAGTTCATAAGGAGTGTGCAAGAAGCAGAGAAATGTCTAAATTCGATAAATTAGGCAATAATAGCTAAGTACTTTTTTGCAAAAACCATAACTTACTCCTATTATTAAGCCTCATTCTTCTTCAAAATAACTTGATTAATTGTTGTTTTCCTAATATAATTTCAGTGGCTAAATTAACAACCTATTTTTATTAATTTGATTACTACAGGAGGCATGATGTCAATAAAAACAAACGATTATAAGGTAGCAGATATTAGCTTAGCTGATTTTGGCAGAAAGGAACTTGATGTTGCCGAACATGAAATGCCAGGCTTAATGGCCTTACGTAGGAAGTATTCCCATAAAAAGCCCTTAAATGGGGTTAGAATAATGGGATCTTTACATATGACTATCCAGTCAGCTGTCTTAATCGAGACCTTACTTGAGCTGGGCGCTATTGTTCGTTGGGCAAGTTGTAATATTTTTTCAACTCAAGACCATGCCGCCGCTGCAGTTGCCAAGTGCGGAGTTCCGGTTTTTGCCTGGAAGGGCGAAACCTTAGAAGAGTTTTGGTGGTGCACTGAGCAGGCTTTAACTTTTCCTGATGGTAAGGGGCCTCAACTAATCGTCGATGATGGCGGTGATGCAACTTTAATGATGCATATGGGGGCAGCAGCTGAGAAGAACCCTTCGATATTAGATAAAGCTCCCGGGGGAGAAGATGAAGCCGAATTAATTAAACTACTTAAGAAAGGCCTAAAAGAAAACCCCAAGAAATGGACCTCGATGATTGGCGAGTGGAAAGGAGTATCTGAGGAGACAACTACTGGTGTGCATCGGCTATATCAGATGATGGAAAAAAATGAGCTCTTAGTGCCAGCGATTAATGTAAATGATTCAGTTACAAAATCTAAGTTTGATAATCTATACGGCTGCCGTGAATCTTTGGTTGACGGAATTAAACGTGCCACCGATGTTATGACTGCCGGAAAAGTTGCCCTTGTCTGCGGCTACGGTGATGTTGGTAAAGGCTCTGCCCAGTCTTTACGGGGTTTGGGAGCAAGAGTGCTTGTTACTGAAATAGACCCGATTTGTGCTCTTCAGGCGGCAATGGAAGGCTATGAAGTTGCAACCATTGAAGATGCTTTGGATATAGCTGATATATATGTTACTGCTACCGGGAATAAGGATATCATAACTCTTGAGCATATGGCTAAAATGAAAGATCAGGCAATAGTTTGTAACATCGGTCACTTTGATAATGAAATACAAGTTTCTAAGTTAGAGGAGTACCCGGGTATAAAAAAGATAAACATAAAGCCACAAGTTGATAAGTATACATTTAGCGATGGTAAGACTATATACTTGTTAGCTGAAGGCAGGCTGGTTAATTTAGGTTGTGCTACCGGTCACCCTTCTTTTGTTATGTCTAACTCCTTTACTAATCAGGTTTTGGCTCAGATTGACTTATGGGAGAATAAAGATAAATACGGGAAAGAAGTCTATCGTCTGCCCAAATATTTAGACGAAGAAGTAGCTCGTCTTCACCTTGAAAGAATAGGGGTCAAACTAACTAAACTAACAAAAGAACAATCAGACTATTTAGGTATACCTCAAGCAGGCCCCTACAAGCCAGAACACTACAGATATTAAATCTAATAAACACTGATTATCAGCCGATACCCTAATAAGGTATCGGCTTTTTTTATTTATAGAAGAGGCGTTGACATACCCTAGGGGGGTATGGTATATTTATAATTGAGGAGGTGATTTTTATGGTTCAATATCCAAGACATGAAAGCAGTCTAATTGCTTTGCGCCGCATAGAGGGCCAAATTAGAGGCATTCAAAAGATGATTGATGGAAATAAGTACTGTGTAGATATAGTAAACCAGGTTCATGCTTCAATCAACGCTCTTTATCGGGTGGCTGAGAAAATACTTGCTAAACATATGGAACATTGTGTAGCTGATGCTATGAAGAGCGGCTCTGAGTTGCAAAAATCTAAAAAAATTAAAGAGATAATGGGCGTAGTAAGGAGGTTAAATAAACTATGATTAAACTTAAATCTTTAGTCTTTGTATTATTGATAAGTTGTCCTCTTACTTTTTTTGCCTATTCCCAAACACCTGATAGTTTAGAAGTTTTAATAAAACAGGCTCTTGAAAACAATCCCCAGATTGCTGCCTTTTATAATGATTATAAGGCTGCTGAATATAAGGTAAGAGTCTTAAAGAGCCTACCTGATCCAACCATTCACTATACTTATTTTCAAGAAAATACCCAAACCCGCACCGGTCCCCAGGAGAGAAAGTATGGTGCATCTCAAAAAATACCTTTTCCGGGAAAACTGCATCTCAAAGGCAAAGCTCAATTAAAGCAGGCTAAAATTCTTAAAGAGCAGTATGAAGAGGCTAAGCGCTTAATAGTAAAGAAAGTGAAATTTACCTTTTATGATATTTTTTGGACTGATAAAGCAATTGAGATAACTGAAGAGGAAAAGGCAATTTTAGAAAGTTTAGAAAAAGTTGTTCAGAGAAAATATGAATCTAATCGAACCCCTCAGCAGGATGTTATTAAGGCCCAGGTAGAGCTTTCAAGATTAATTGATAAGTTATATCTGCTTAAACAGAGCCGGAGTAGTTTAGTAGCTAAACTCAATTCAATTTTGAATCGAAAGACTGATACTGAGGTTAAAAGAATAGAGTATATAGATGAGAAAGAATTTACCTATTCCTTAGATGATCTTAAAATTAAACTTAATAGCTCGAGCCAGCAAATCTCAGCAGCAAATTTAAATATTGAACGGGCCCAGCATGAGAAATCACTGGCTAAAATGGGATACTTGCCTGATTTTACCTTTGGTTTCAGCCGGGTTGAAATCGGTGGTGGTACCAGCGCTCATTCTGATGACGGTCAGGATGCTCTCATGGGTACAGTTGCTTTAACCATTCCTTTGTGGTTTGATAAAGTTCGAGCCGGAGTCCAAGAAAAGAAAGCTTCCTTAGAGAGCGCAAAGAAAAATTTTGAGAATACAGAGAATAATTTGATCTATGAGGTTGAGGATACTTTTTATAAAATTATTACTTATAAAGATATTATTTCTCTATACAAAACAGCTCTTCTTCCTCAGACCAAACAAGCCTACCAAGCAGCTAAGACGAGTTATGAGACCGGTAAGGTTGATTTTCTTAACTGGTTAGATGCTGAGCGCATACTTCTCCAGACAAGACTGGCTTATTATAAGGCGATAATTGACTACCAGAAGTCATTTGCTTATTTAGAAAGAATAATCGGCAAAGACTTATAACATTGGAGGCAATAATGCTTAAGCAAAATAATAATTATTACTTGCGACTTCTGACAATTTTCTTGTGTTTATTTTTAATTACATCCTGCAGTAAAAACCAGGCAGACAAATCTTTGCAAGTTGGCCAACCAGGCAAAGAAAAAATATCTTACTATACTTGCGGCATGCATCCCAGTGTTAAGATGTCGCCAAAAGAATACAAGGATGGCCAGGTCAGCTGTCCTATTTGCAATATGGGCTTAGTACCTATTTATAAAGAAAGCCAAGATAAGAGCTCGCACAGCCAGGAGAGAGTACTTTTTTATCGACACCCTGATAATCCCAGTATAACCTCTTTATCTCAATATCAAGGTGGAGAGAAATTCATCCCTGTATATGAAAGCAACCAGGGGATGGCGGCTTTTTATGGCTGCGGCATGCAAGGTGCTGAGCATGTATTTTTAATCCAGGATGTATCTGAAATGACTTGTCCGGTCTGCGGCATGGATCTCATAAAACTTTCAAAACAAGATGCTGATCAGCTTGTAGGAGTTGTAGCCAGGGTTAATATAAAGGGCCAAGAGGCGCAATTAGCCGGAGTTAAGACCCATACTGTAGATAAGGTTAATCTTTATAAAGAGATTCGTACAGTTGGTAAAGTTGCCTATGATCCTGACTTAGCTATTACTGAGGAGGAGTTTATATCCAGTTTAGTAGCTTTAGATAAGATGAAGGATAGCAGTATTCCGGAAATTAAAGATAGAGCCCTTAATCTTCTAAAATCAGCTAAGAGAAAATTGAAACTGCTTGGTTTAAGCGATCAACAGATTAAGGAGCTAGAAGAATCAAGACAAGTTCACACCAGCCTTATATTGCCGGAGGAGAAGATGTGGATTTATGGAAATGTTTACGAATATGAATTGGGGTGGCTTAAACCGCAAAGCAAAGTAAAGGTTACAACTAGTAGTTTTAGCGGCCAGGAATTTTTTGGGATAGTTGCCTCAGTTAATCCGGTGCTTGATCCAAAGACCAGATCAGTCACCTTTAGAGCTCAAGTGGATAATCCTGATTTAAAGCTAAAGCCACAGATGTATGTGGATGTAGTCATCTCAACCGCCTATCTTTCTCCTAGGGGTGAACTCATGGTCTTAGGTGTTCCCAAAAGAGCAGTCTTGGATACCGGAGTGCGTAAAATTGTTTGGGTACAAAAGTCAGATGGTTTATATGAGGGTAGAGAAGTCAAAGTCGGTCCGGAAGCTGTTACTGAAGTTAATGGCGAAAAGATAAAATTTTATCCAGTTTTAAAAGGTTTGAGCCAGGGCGACCTTATTGTAACTAAGGCTAATTTCCTTATTGATTCACAAAGTCAGCTCTCTGGCTCTGCATCAAGTGCTTACGGCGGAGCCATTGGTCAAGAAGAGCCTAAGGGGTCGCAGACAAATTAAAATATTATGATTAACAAAATAATTGAAAGCTGCCTGAAAAATAGATTCCTGGTTGTTGCCGGTTTTATTATGCTCATTGTTTGGGGTTTTACTTCTATGAAAGAGATCCCTGTAGATGCTATTCCTGATATTGGCGAGCTACAAATTCTTGTCTATGCTGATTGGCCGGGGAGAAGTCCTAAAGATGTAGAGGACCAGGTTATTTACCCTTTAACTACCGGGCTCATGGGTACTCCTGGCGTAAAAGTAGTTCGGTCAACTTCAGCTTTTGGTTTTGGTATAGTCAACATGATTTTTGAAGACGGCACTGATTTTTATTGGGCCAGAAGCCGAGTCCTTGAACGTCTGGATTTTGCAAAAAAGGATGTACCTAAAGATGCGGCGGTTACTTTGGGGCCGGATGCAACAGCTCTGGGTCAAATCTTTTGGTACACGGTTGAGGGAGATGGCTACGATCTTTCTCAATTGCGCTCAATCCAGGATTGGTACGTTCGCTATCAATTGACTTCAGTTGAAGGTGTTTCTGAAGTTGCCTCCGTTGGTGGTTATGTTAAACAATATCAAATTGATATAGATCCAAATAAACTCTTGGCTTACGACATAAAGATACACCAGGTTATTGATTCAGTTCAGAAGTCAAACATAGATGTTGGGGCAAAGGTATTTGAAGAAGGCGGTATTGAATTTATTGTCCGGGGGCTGGGTTTTATAAAAAACATCGCTGATATAGAAAACATTGTTATTACTTCTAAGGAAGGCCTACCTATATATATAAAGAATGTAGCCACAGTTACTATTGGTCCGGAATTTCGCCGCGGTGCCTTAGATAAGCATGGTAAGGAAGTAACCGGTGGTGTTATCCTTATGCGTTACGGAGAAAACCCTCTTTTAGTTATTAAGGCAATAAAGGAAAAAATCAACGAACTATCTACCGGCCTGCCCAAGGGAGTAAAGATAGTGCCCTTCTACGATCGGACCGGTCTTATTATGCGTTCGATTAATACTTTAAAAACGGCTTTAATTCAAGAGATTTTTATCACTGTTTTTGTTATTGCTATCTTTCTCCTGCATCTTGGCGGGAGTGCTGTTATATCAATGGTTCTGCCGATTGGAGTTTTAATCTCCTTTATTTTAATGAAGAGATTAGGAGTTGATGCCAATATTATGTCTTTAGGCGGCATTGCCATAGCGATTGGAGTAATGGTCGACTCTGGTTGTGTTATTGTTGAAAATATATATCGTAAAATTGCTACAAAAGCTAAAGCTCTTGGAGTGAACAGACTTTCTTCAGAACAAAGGCTTAATCAATGCCGAGCAGGAGCAAAAGAAGTCGGTAAGCCAGTACTTTTTGCTTTGTTAACTACCATAATTGGTTTTATACCGGTATTTGTATTAACCGGTCAAGCCGGAAGGCTATTTCGGCCCTTAGCTTTTACTAAAACCTTTGCCATGGCCGGAGCGGCTGTTATTGCTCTTATGCTCTTACCGACTCTTTCCTTTTATTTCTTACGCGGACACCTACGGCCGGTAGAAGAGAATAAAACAACAAAAGCCTTAAATAAAAAGTATCTTCCCATAATATCCTGGTCTTTAAACAATAAGAAAATAATCGCAATTATATCTATTGCCATAATATTTCTGGGGATGGTGTCAGCTTCTTTTATGAAGCAGGAATTTATGCCGCCGCTTAATGAAGGGGATCTTTTGTTTATGCCGGTGCTCTTACCGGGAGCATCTTTAACCCAGGTAATGGAGGTAATGAAAAAGCAGGACATTATTATTAAAAATGAGTTTCCTGAAGTTGAGTGGGCTGTCGGCAAGTTAGGCCGGGCCGAGACTCCGACTGACCCGGCTCCGGTATTAATGATTGAGACCATAGTTCACCTTAAAGATAAGAAATTCTGGCGTAAAGGCATGACTAGAGAAAAGCTTATTCAAGAAATTCAAAATAAGACAAAAATGCCAGGCGTAAGTCCAATAATGACCCAGCCTATTAGAAATAGGATTGATATGTTAGCTACAGGAATCCAAACTCCGGTAGGAGTTAAAGTTTTTGGTTCCGATTTAAGGAAAATTGTTGATATTGCTACTAAAGTTGAAAAGATCATAAAAGATGTTCCCGGAGCAATAAGCCCTTATGCCGAAAGAATATCGAACCGGCCATACTTTGAAATAGAAATTAATCGGGAGCAGGCAGCTCGTTACGGTGTGAAGGTCGGTGATATCCAGCATATTATCATGACGGCAATCGGTGGGATGAACTTAACAACAACTGTTGAAGGTAGAGAGCGCTATCCGGTAAGGGTCAGGTACCTTAGGGAGTTACGAGATACGCCTAAGGCCTTGGAAAGAATATTTGTTCCTACACCAGCGGGAGAACATATACCCTTAGCTCAACTTGCTAACTTACGGAAGGTTCTTGGCCCGGCAGTAATTAATTCTGAGAATACACTTACCTATTCCCGGGTTTTTGTAAATGTTGACCAAGATCAGGTTGGTTTAATTGATTTTGTTAGAGATGCCCAAGAAAGAGTTGATAGAGAGATAGCGAGTGGGCAACTAAAGTTGCCACCAGGGTACTTTATCGCCTGGTCAGGCCAATTTGAATCAGAGATGGAGTCACGTAAGAAGTTGATACCATCGCTTATAATTGCTCTGAGTGTAATTTTGTTACTTCTTTATCTTGCCTTTAAGAACTTTAGATCATTGCTAATTCTTTCCACTGGTATTCCGGTAGCCCTAATGGGTGGAATTATATTGTTATTTCTATTGAAGTTTAAATTTTCAACTGCTGTCTGGGTGGGGTTTATAGCTCTATTTGGTGTGGCCACAGATAATGCTGTAGTCTTACTTTCAACTCTGGATAATATCTTTAAAGAAAGGGTCCCCAAGACAGTTGAAAATATACGTAAAACAGTTGTTGAAGCAGGTTTACTGCGGCTGCGGCCGGCGATGATGACAACCATGACTACTATTATTGCACTCTTGCCGGTAATGTTTGCTACTGGTGCCGGTTCAGAAGTAATGAAACCGATGGCGTCGCCCACTGTAGGAGGATTAATTACGGCAACGTTGTCAAACTTAATCTTAGTGCCTGTGCTTTATTCCTGGCTAAAGGAGAGGGAGCTGAAGAAGAGTAAACAGAAAGCTTAATTATGAGTGTTATTATTTCAATATTACAAGAATCATATTTTTTACTTAATAAGATGTCAGTTTATCTGATCTTAGGTTTTGTTTTTGCCGGGATCTTGCATGTTTTTATTAAACCTTCAACGATCTCTAAGCATCTTGGCGAAAACAACCTCTTTTCAGTTATTAAAGCTTCACTTTTTGGTATACCCCTGCCCTTGTGCTCTTGTGGAGTCATACCAGCTACAATTTCCTTAAAAAAAGACGGAGCTTCCCGGGCTTCAATTTTATCTTTTTTAATCTCTACACCGACAACCGGAATTGACTCAATTTTCGCAACTTATGCCCTTCTGGGGCCTTTTTTTGCAATCTACAGGGTCTTAGCTTCTCTTGTCTCAGCTATCTTTACCGGATTGATGGCCACTGTTTTTTTACCCAGTAAGTCCAGAAAACTAAAAAATAAAGTTTCTGAAAATTGCCCTAAATGCCTGGGTAATCACAAAGCCTCAGTTCCCTGCAGATTAAGGGAGAAGATAAAGAGTATTTTTACTTATTCTTTTGGTACTCTCCTAAGAGATAGCGGAGTCTGGATTCTTCTTGGTATTCTAATCGGTGGATTGATATCCTTCTTTGCGCCGGAGTCTATGATTACAAAATACCTAGGTTCACCACTGCTTTCTATGCTTGTTATGCTAATTGTGGGTATACCAATGTATATCTGTTCTGCCGGTTCCATTCCCATAGCTTTAGCTTTACTAACTAAAGGCATGAGTCCTGCTGCTGCCTTTGTATTTTTGCTTGCCGGCCCAGCTACTAATTCTATTACCCTAACAGTTTTAGCCAAAGAATTAGGCAAGAAAACCGTAGCAGTTTTTCTTAGTGCAATAATAGCTTGCAGTCTCGGCCTGGGTCTGCTAATGCAGTATATTATTAATCTTTTAAATATTGATATTAGCCGTCAGCTAATGCTAAAACATGCGGCTATTCCTAAGGAAGTTGAAGTTTCTGCCAGCCTTATCTTGCTAATACTTATAATTTACGGCCTTATTAAGAGCAAAATAGCAAAAAAATAAACCGATTTTTTCCAAAAAAAATGAATAAAATAGAAGCATAGATTGTTATTGTAATTGAAGGAAGCAAAACAAATGTTGATTTTAAAAAAGGCTACATAGAAGATCTAAAAGCTGCCGGGGTAGAAGATAATTCAATTGACCTGGTAATTTCAAATTGCGTAATAAATTTATCAGCCGATAAAAAACAAGTTTTTAAGGAGATATTTCGAGTTTTAAAACCAGGAGGAGAGCTTTATTTCTCCGATGTTTTCTCTGGCAGAAGAGTGCCCCAAGAATTAAAGGATGATCCTGTTTTGTATGGTGAATGCTTAGGTGGCGCGCTCTATATTGAAGACTTCCGAAGGATGCTAATTAGCCTCGGCTGTTTTGATTACAGGGTTATTGCTAAAAAACGAATTAAAGTAGATAGTCCAAAATTAAAAGCTAAATGCCAAGGAATTGATTTTTACTCTTTTACTATTCGTCTCTTCAAGCTGGCTTTAGAAGATATTTGTGAGGATTATGGGCAGAGTGTTGTTTATTCAGGCACAATGCCGGGTCATCCTCATCAGTTTATTCTCGATGACCACCATATTTTTATTGCCAATAAGCAAATGTTAGTTTGCGGTAATACCGCCGATATGCTAGAAAAATCCCGCTATGGAAAATATTTTAAGATTAATGGCGATAAGTCCACCCACTTTGGTGCCTTTAGGTGTTCGCCGGCTTCCCAAAAAGATTCCCAGAGTGAGCCTATCGGTGGAAGCTGTTGTTAAAGGACTTACCTGCCTCGGAAAATATTCTCATTATTTTTATTAAGTATCCTGAGCCTGGTTTCGTAAAGACAAGGTTAGCTAAAGATATTGGCAGTAAAAAGGCATTAGATTTTTACCGGGTCTTTGTTGAGATAATTGTTGAAAACACCAAGGCAAATGCTTACCAGCAAATTATATTTTACTCGCCTGGCGAAAAAGAAAAACAAATTACCCAGTGGTTAGGCGATGGCAATGTTTATTGCTCTCAAAAAGGAAGTAATTTAGGGGAAAAATTATCCCGGGCTTTTAGCGATTTATTTTCCCAAGGCGCAAAAAGAGTAATTGTGATTGGCAGCGACAGCCCCTTAATTGATGCCAAGCTTATCAATGAGTCTTTTGCTAAATTGAATGATGAGGACTGTGTCATTGGCCCCTGTAGGGATGGTGGCTATTATCTCTTGGGTTTAAGTAAACCCTGTGATGAAATATTTGAAGATATAGCCTGGAGTAGTGATAAAGTTTTTGAACAAACTTTAAGCAAAATTCAACAATCTAACCTGTCTTTTTCTAAATTGGAAACCCACTTTGATGTTGATAGAGAAGCCGATTTGATAGAGTTAAGAGATAAAATTTTAAAGATATCCAGCCCAGATCAAGGTTATCTGCTTAAGCTACTGCCTCTGTTTAAGCAAATTCCGGGATCCACTGATTGAGACCTGGCTCTAACTACCTTGAATTTAAGTTTTGACATTAAATCAACATTTATATATAATATCAAATTCCCTTACTTTTATAAAATTATCCTATGAATTTAACCAATTGGCTTAAAGCCTTTCGATTACCATTTTTAACTGCAACAATTATCCCTGTAGCCTTGGGTAGTGTTATTGCTTGGAATCATGGAGGAGGGTTTAACTGGTTTTTATTTTTTCTTACAACCCTAGGCATCTCCTTTCTTCATATTGGCACTAACCTGGCTAATGATTATTTTGACCATAAAAGCGGCAATGATGACATCAATAAGACACCAACTCCTTTTAGCGGTGGAAGTAGGGTTATCCAGGAAGGAAGTATAAAAGCTAAGAGCGTATTCTTGGCTGCTTTAGGTTTCTTTGCTTTGGGCAGTATAGTCGGCTTGTATATAAACCGATTGCTTGACTCTAATTTTATCCTTATTCTCGGAGTAGTAGGTGTATTTTTTGGATTTTTTTATACAGCAGCTCCTTTTAAGATTGGCTATTATGGTTTTGGCGAATTAGTAGTTGGTTTTTGTTTTGGTCCTTTAGTCGTTGTTGGTGCCTATTATGTTCAGGCGCAAACTTTCAATACCTCAGCTGCTTTAGCTTCCTTGCCGGTAGGGATCCTGATTACTATGGTTTTATATATTAATGAATTTCTCGATTATGCTGCTGATAAAGCAAGTAAAAAAAATACCTTAGTAGTTGTCTTAGGGAAGAAAAAAGCTTTAAGTCTGTATCACTCCTTATTGGTTTTTACTTATCTTGTAATCATAGCCTTACTTGTCTTTGAAGTATTGCCACTTATTTGTTTTATTGCTTTTTTATCCGCACCCCTAGCTTTTAAGGCTTTCAAAATATCTAAGGAAAATTTTAATAAAATAAATGAATTAATACCAGCTAATGCTTTAACAATTGCTCTGCATCTGGCAGTGGGGGTATTGCTAATTATTGGTTTTATCTTAGATAAGGTCATTGCATAAATGCAGACAACAATGGAATTAGAAAAAATATATCAGCCAATAAGTGAAGACTTAGCCAGTATGGAAGAGGTTTTGCATAAAAGATTAACCTCTAGTAAATATGAGTCTGTTAAGGCCATAAGCAGTTACCCCTTACAATCCGGAGGTAAGAGGCTGAGGCCGGCACTGGTTTTACTTTCTGCCCGGGTAATCGGTGATTCCAGCAGACAAAAACAAAAAGCCATTAACATAGCTGCGGCTATGGAATTAATACACATGGCGTCCTTAATCCATGATGACGTTATTGACCACTCTAAGCTGCGTCATGCCAAGCCTACTGTTAATTCCAAGCGAGGTGAGGATGTAGCTATAGCTTTAGGTGATTACCTCCATGCAACTGCTTCGGAATTAATTGCTACCTGTTCTAATCCGGAAGTCCTGGAGTGCATAAGCTTAGCTGTCAAAACAATGTGTGAAGGGGAGTTGTTGCAGGTTTGTGAACGCGACAACCTTAATCTTAAGCTTGAGAGGTACATGGTAATCATCAAGAAAAAAACCGCAACTCTTTTTGCTACCGCTTGTCAGTCCGGAGGATTAATTTTTGGAGCGAAAGAAAATTTACAAAAAACCTTAAAAGATTACGGTTTTAACTTTGGCCTGGCTTTTCAAATGGTAGATGACTGCCTTGACTTTGTAGGAAAGAAGAAAAGCCTGGGAAAATCTCCCGGTACTGATTTTAAATTAGGCGAGTTGACTATACCTATATTAAGTCTAATTTCAGAAGATAAAGAAGCCCAAAAGGTCCAGAGCTTAATGGAGTCTCCCGATAAAGATAATTCCTTTGATGAATTAAGAGATATCTTTATCAATTCCGAAGCTTTTACTAAGACAAAAAAAGAAATCTTCTTTTACTTGAATAAAGCAAAGGAAAGTATTAGCGACCTCAGCGATTCCTGCTTTAAGGAAAGTTTAACCGATTTAACTGATTATGTCGCAAAACGCATAGAGATATGATTACTGCAAACCAGGCTTTAGATATAATCCTAGAAAAGGTAAGTCTAACCCCTCCCGAAGAAATAAAACTCATAGATTCTTTAAATAGAATACTGGCAGAGGATGTCTACTCTGATTTTGATATTCCCGACTTTGATAACTCTGCTATGGATGGGTACGCTCTTCGTTTTGAGGATACAGACAAGGCATCTGGCGATAATCCTAAAATCTTTGATGTAATTGACATCGTTCGGGCAGGAGTTTTGCCTAAAGCAAACCTTACCGGCAATCAGGCTATTAAAATTATGACCGGTGCCATGATTCCTAAAGGTGCTGATAGCGTTGTTAAGATTGAAGACACTAAAATGATTGACCCGGAAGGCAAAAAGATTCAATTGTCTTCACAGCTAAGTAAGGGGCAAAATATACGTTTAGCCGGAGAGAATATAAAAAAAGGTGATTTAGTTGCAACTTCCGGCAGTAAGATTAATTCGCCCCTTTGTGGAGTCCTTGCCAGCTTAGGCAAGTCTAGGATAAAAGTTTTTAGAAAACCAAAAATTGCTATTTTAGTTACTGGCGATGAGGTTATTGATATTGAGAGTGAATACAGCCAAGGTAAGTTATACAATTCAAATACCTACACTTTGCATTCTCAGACAATAAGCCTTGGGGCAATACCAATTGACTTAGGGATAGTCTCTGATGACTATGAGCAGCTAAAAGAAAAAATTCAGCAAGGCTTAGAATACGATTTATTAATAACTTCCGGCGGTGTTTCTATGGGGGACTATGATTTAGTTAAGCCGGCCTTTAAGGATTTAGGAGCTTTAATTAAATTTCATAAAATAGCCATTCGTCCGGGTAAACCTGTTTTATTTGGTTTCTGTAAAGGTAAACCATTTTTTGGTCTACCGGGAAATCCTGTATCAAGTATGGTGGGCTTTGAAAACTTTATAAAACCCTTAATCCTGAAAATGATGGGCTTTAAAGGGGTCGAGACTACTAAATTAGTAGAAGCTACTCTAGAAGAAGATATTAAAACAAAGCCGGGCTTAAAATTTTTTATCCGGGCCCAAACTACCATAAAGGATAATCAGTTTTATACCCGGACAACCGGGCCCCAGGGTTCAGCTATTCTAAAATCAATGCTTTTAGCCAATAGCTTTATAATCATTGATGAAGATGCTGATCTGGTAAAAAAAGGTACTAAAGTAATCGTTAAATTATTAGATTGATATGATTGCCTGGACTAATTTATTGACTGGCCAAATTAAAGAAGGCGACTCCTTACGCTATTCTAAAACAGATATTTGCGTTCCCAAAATTTTAGTTTGGAATTTAACTTCACACTGTAATCTTAAGTGTCAGCACTGTTATTTTGATGCTAAAACTTCTCCTGACTCTGGTGAATTAAATTTAGCCCAAGCCAAGAGCTTTATTGATGATTTAAGTTATCTTAAACTTCCGGTTCTCTTGTTTTCCGGAGGAGAGCCTTTGCTTCGGCAAGGCCTATTCGAGCTTGGCGAGTATGCAATTTCAAAGGGTATTAGATCTGTCCTCTCAACAAATGGAACTCTTATAACGAAAAAAATTGCAAAAAGAATAAAAAAAGTTGGTTTTTCTTATGCCGGAATAAGCATTGATGGCCTTGAGGAGACTAACGATCTATTCAGAAAGAAAAAGGGGGCCTTTAAAGAGGCAATAGCAGGAGTAAGGAATTGTCATGAATTCGGGATAAAAGTCGGCCTTCGCTTTACTTTAACCAGGTATAATCATAAAGACTTGCCGCAGATATTTGATTTACTTGAAAAAGAGTCGATTAAACGTATTTGTATTTATCACCTTGTTTATTCAGGAAGAGGAGACGACCCTGATTCTCAGGATTTAAGTGTTAGCGAAAGGCTAAAAGCCATGAATCTTATCTGGGATAAGACTTTTCAATATCAGGAACAAAATAAGGGAATCGAAATCCTTACGGTTGATAACCATGCTGATGGTGTTTGGCTTTATTTACGCTTACGCAATAAGGATCCCCAGCGGGCAGAAAAAGTTTTTCGATTGCTTAAACGCCAGGGTGGCAATTCATCGGGCATGAGGATTGGGTCAGTGGATAACTTTGGCAATGTTTATCCTGATCAATTTTGGCGCAGTCATTGTCTAGGTAACGTTCTTAAAGAAAAATTCAGCCAGATATGGTCAAATAAAAATAATAAATTTCTAAATGATTTACGTAATCGAAAATTACTCTTAAAAGGAAAGTGCCAAAAGTGTGCTTTTAAGGATATTTGTAATGGTAGTTTTAGGGCTAGGGCTGAGGCTGTATCTGGTGATCCTTGGACAGAGGATCCAGCTTGCTATTTAAGTGAGGAAGAAATTTTAGACAAACAACCTTCTTTTATAAATTAAATATGAATAGATTAAGTCTTGTATTCTGGGAAACTACTAGATGCTGTAATTTGGAGTGTCCTCATTGCCGAGCCTCAGCAATAAATTCACGGCTTCCTGATGAACTTACTACAAGTGAAGCTAAGAGAATTTTAACTGAGATTGCTAGTGTCGGCAAACCAATAATGGTTTTTTCCGGCGGTGAACCCTTAGTTAGAGATGATCTCTATGAGCTTAGTAGTTTTGCCCATAATTTAGGTCTTAAGTCAGCAGTTGCAACCAATGCGACAATGATTACTCCTCAGGTAGGAGAAAAACTAAAGCAAGCTAATGTTTCTATGATGGCCGTTTCAGTTTATGGAGGGAGTTCTTCGGCTCATGATAGTTTTACCGGCGAGCCAGGATCC
>CAJXAF010000007.1 GCA_913050175.1 uncultured bacterium | reverse complement strand
CATTGGGGCTCAAAGCAACCTAACGATGAAGACTGCCTTGCCTATTACCGTGAATTAATAGAAAAGACAGAAATCTAGTCTCGATAAACCCACCTGGTTTTATTTTAAAATTTTATGATTTCTATAAATAACGTTACAAAAAGTTTTGGTGAGAGGGATCTTTTTAAGAATATCTCCTTTACTATTAACCGGGGAGAAAAGATAGGCTTAGTCGGTCCTAACGGAGCTGGTAAGAGTACTTTTTTGGGGATAATTCTTGGTCAAAGGCAGATGAATTCCGGCAATGTGCAAATACCGAAGAATATCCGGATTGGCTACCTTCCTCAAGAGTTCAATTTTAAATCAGACACCACTGTTTTATTAGAAGCTCTCCAGGGTGATGAGGCGATAAAGAAGTTAAAAACTGAGATGAAAGACCTTGAGTCTAAGCATAAACAAGCCAGCCAACGCTATAGTGATATTTTAAATGAATTAGGATTCCTAGGCTACTTTGATTTAGAGCATAAAGCTAAGAAAATTTTAATGGGTCTAGGTTTTAAAGAAGCTGACTTTAACCGTTCAATGCAGGAGTTAAGCGGCGGTTGGCAGATGCGGGTCATGCTGGCAAAGTTGCTTACCTGCTCCTATGATGCTTTATTCTTAGATGAGCCAATGAACCATCTTGATTTAAATGCAGCCTTGTGGTTTAAAGATTACTTACTTGGTTATAGAGGAACTTTTATTATGATTTCACATGATAAGGACTTTCTAAACGAAGTTACAAATGTTACTCTTATCCTAGAAAACGGCTTGCTGACAAAGATGAAGGGTAGTTATGATGAATATGAAAAAATAAGCGCAACTAGGAGGGATTACCTCTTAAGGCAACGCAATGAGCAAGATAAGAAACGCCAGCAATTAAAGAATTTTATCCATCGCTTTCATGCCCAGCCCAGTAAAGCCTCCCAGGTAAGATCTAAGAAGAAAGCTCTTTCGATGATGGAGGAAATAGTAGTTCCCCTAGACCGCAGGCACAGTATAAGAAATTTTAAATTTCCTCAAAGTAGAAAATCAGGACATAAAATTATCTCCCTTAAAAATCTATCTAAATCTTATGGCCAGATAGAGGTGTATAAGGATTTTGATTTTGAAATTACACAAGGAGAGCGGTCAGTTTTGGTTGGTGAAAACGGAGCCGGCAAGTCAACTTTACTAAAAATATTAGCCGGAGTTGTTGATATTGATGGCGGTAGCCGTGATCTTGGCCAGAGAGTAGATGTGGGATATTTTTCCCAAACCAGAATGGATGTTCTAACGGCTGAGAATACAGTCTTTGAGGAGGCCTACCAGGCAGCAGCCGGTAAGGTATTGCCGGAAAGCATACGAACAATCCTGGCGGCTTTCTTTTTTACTGGTGATGATGTGGAAAAGAAAGTTTCAATTCTTTCCGGGGGAGAAAAAAGCCGATTGAATTTAGCCAAGCTGCTTATCAACCCTCCTAACTTTCTTCTTTTGGATGAGCCAACAACTCACTTGGATGTTGATGCTGTTGATGCTTTAATCAGGGCACTTAGCCAGTATGAAGGGACTCTAGTTTTTATTAGTCACGATATCCATTTTGTAAGATCAATAGCTAACAATATCTATGAAGTAAAGTCAGGAAGAGTTAGGAAATTTCCCGGAGATTTTGATTATTACTGGCAGAGTGCTTCTAAAGATTCAGCTAGCCAGGGCAAAAAGAAGAAGACTGAGCCGGTAGACTCTTCAGGTAAGGGGAAACCTAAAACAAAAGTTTTCTTAGACAGGGAGGCTCAAAAAAAGCGAAAAACCGAAAATAGCCGGCTAGCAAAAAATATAAAGCTTTTACGAAAAGAGCTAGAGGGCTTAGATGTAGATCGCAACGTTAAAATACGTATACTATCAAATCCCAAGAGTTACCATGATAAAGAAATGATAATGAAGTACGGACAGCATCTAAAGGAAATCGAAACTCGCATAAAGGAGATAAATATTGAGATAGCTAAGTTAAAGGAGTCGTTTCATTAGAAGCCTTATTGAGCTAAAATATGCCTTTAGATAAGACTTGATATAATTTAAGAAAGTCTTAAAATGAGTATTAAATTCGAGGTTATTCATGAAGATAAGTGAGATTTTAAAAGAAAAAAGCGAAGGTGTATCCTTTGAGTTCTTCCCTCCCAAAACTGAGAAAGGTTTAGAAAAACTATCTGAGAAAGCTAAAGATCTTGCTGAATACAAACCTTTATACGCTTCCATGACCTGCGGAGCCGGAGGCACTACTCAAGTCAGGACTAAAGATGCTGTCCAGACATTGCTTAAAGATAAAAATCTTACTGTTATGCCTCATCTTACTTGTATTGGCATTAAAAAAGATTTAGTGAATCACTTGCTTGATGAGTACGCCGAGCAGGGCATAGCCAATATAATGGCTTTACGTGGGGACATACCGGAAGCTGGTTTAGATTCAGATGGCTTAGCTCATGATTTTAAGTATGCCCGTGATTTAGTAACCTTGATAAAGAAGCATAGTAATTTTGATATCGGAGTTGCGGTTTATCCCGAAGGCCACATAGAAACATCTTCTTTAGAAGAGGATTTAGAGTACACCAAAAAAAAAATTGATTCGGGAGCTAACTTTGCAGTTACTCAGATGTTTTTTGATAATGATTACTACTCTAAGTTGTTAGAAAGAATGCAGGCTAAAGGCATTACGATTCCGGTTTTGCCGGGAATTCTTCCCTTAACGAACTTACAAAAGGTAAGGGAGTTTGCCTCAATCTGCCGGGCAACTATACCAGAAGCAGTTGAAAAAAAAATAGAACCTTTTTGCGATAGTCCTGAAGATATGGAAAAAGCAGGCATTGAAGTAACGATAGCCCAGTGCCGAGATCTTAAGAGGAGAGGGTTTAAGAAAATGCATTTTTTTACTTTGAATAGAGTAAGCGTAATGAAACAAATTCTCGATGCAATCTGAATTAAACCAAAACACAGTTAATACCAAACTTGACCCTAAGCTTTTAGAAAGAGAGGCTTATGATTTTCTTTCTCAGGATAAGCTTATTGAGGCCTACCGGATGTTTAGAAAAGCTGCCCAAAGATTTAAGCTGAAAGGAAATTACAAACAAGCAGCCCTTTGTTTTGCTTCAGCTGCCAGCTGCTGGAGTAAAAAATCAGGAGAAAGAATTTTTAACAATGCTGCTGTTGCCTATGAGGAAGCAGCTAAGGCAGCAATTGCTGACCGAAACTACCAATACGGATCTTTACTTTATAAGCATGCCGCCATTAACCATGAGCGTGATGGTGAGTTATTTGATTTTTCACATTGCTTCTATCTTTCCAAAGAGACTGCCCGAAAGCATTTCGCTAGATCTTTATTTTTTCTCGCAGCAGCTAATAATTCTTCTGGCAGTAAAGAGACAGATTATTCGAAGAATTTTATTATGCGATTTTTCTCATGGCTTGTTTTGACGTTTTCTTATATTATTTGGGGCCATGGTGAAAAACCATCAAGAACCTTTTTTGCCGGATTGTTAATTATATTTACAGCTACTTTACTTTACCTTAACGGGTCACTCGCTAATGCTCTAGGTGTTTTTAAACCAACTTTTTTTGATTCCCTGTATTTTAGCGTAGTTACATTTACAACTGTAGGCTATGGAGATATTTTTCCAGCCGGCTTTAGCAAGCTCGTAGCGATTTTTGAATCTTTGTCAGGACTTTTTATTATACCTCTTTTTGTTATTGGACTTTCTAGAAAATATTTGAGAGCCTAACTTAAAAAAGGAGTCTTATGAAGAAATTAGCCTTTGTCTTAACAGCTATAGTGATTACTTCAATGTCTTTTAGCAGTGTTTCCCGGGCCGAGTCTTTAGTTTCCATGACTGATAAATTCTATAATGCCCTGACAGAAATTATTGAGCGCAACATCAGTAATCCTAAAAATTGTGTTCAAAAGGTAAACAGCTTTTATAAAAAAAACAAAGTACTTATTGCCAGGATCCGTAGCGAAACCGAAAAGGCTATGAAAGAGATGGCTCCGCTGATAGAAAAATATAAAAATTTAAGTAATGGCCAAATGAGCCAAGCGGAGTTAGATAAGCTTCAAGCCCAGATGCCTAAGGGGCAAGGTTCTTTTCAGGATGTATCAGATGCTAGCCAACGTTATGGGAAGGCCCTGCAGAGTTTTACCGAGAAGCATCCTATGGATGCAGCTAAAATTGCTATGAAGGCTATGGAGTTGTTGCCGGATACGGCTATGGGAGTCTATTAAGAGGATTAGGCTACAAAATAAAATTATAATGTCTGAAATTTATGTGAGTACAGATGTAGAAACTGATGGACCGATACCGGGTGAGTATTCAATGCTCAGTTTCGGTTCGGCTGCTTTTTTACCCGATAAAAATATAGTTTCAACTTTTACTGCTAACCTATCAACTTTAGACGGAGCCAAACAAGATCCGGATACAGTCGATTGGTGGAAGAGTCAGCCACTTGCCTGGAGTAAGGCAAGAGAGGATTTAAATAGTCCCGATGAGGCGATGAAGAACTATTGCCAATGGTTAAAGGACTTACCCGGTAAACCGGTATTTGTTGGTTATCCGGCTTCCTTTGATTTTATGTTTATCTCTTGGTACCTGAATAAATTTGCTAAGGAGAATCCTTTTTCTTACCTTGCTCTTGACATTAAGACCTTTGCCTGGGTAAAATTAAATAGACCGTTTCTTGAGGTTACAAAAAGCAATATGCCTGAACACTGGTTCGATAAATGTGAAAAAAGTCATGTGGCCCTAGATGATGCTATTGAGCAGGGTTTGCTTTTTTGCAATATATTAAAAGAGAAGAATAAAACTAGCTAAATTTTTTAAAATATGGAAGTAAAAGAAGCAAGAGAATATATAGGAAGATTTAAATTTCAGGAAGACCTCTTGGGAGCTTTAAGCGACTTTTGTAAAAGAGAGAACTTAAAATTAGGGGTGTTTTCAATAATCGGAGCTTTAACCAAGGTGAGATTAGGTTATTATCATCAGATAAAGCAGCAGTACGTTGAGTGTCTTAAACTCGATAAAAAACTAGAAATAGTCAGTTGTATAGGAAATATTTCTTTGTATGAAAATGATATATTTGTCCATGTCCACATATCCTTAGCTGATCATAGCGGCCGTTGTTATGGAGGGCATCTTTTACCAGGATCGGTTATATTTGCAGCTGAATACCACATAAAGGAGTTAAGCTGTGCAGAGCTAGAAAGAAGTCATGATAAAGATACCGGTTTAAACCTTTGGCCATATTAAAAATCTTACAGCTTTTATCAATTTTTCTATTTTAGCCCAACCCCCTAACTTTTACTTAAGCTATGATAATTTTTCCTTTTGCTGATGATAACGCAAAAAAAGACTTCCCCTTCATTACTCTTTTTTTAATTATTGTTAATTTCTTAATTTTTTTTGGCTTTGCCTTAAGAAATGACTACCAAGTTATAGTTAGTATTTACGGATTCACACCAAATGAATTTTCCTGGTTCACCTTGTTTTCAAGTTTGTTTCTCCACGCTGATTTCTTGCATTTACTACTTAATATGTGGTTTTTCTGGCTTTTTGGCGGGAGCCTTGAAGCTAGCTTAGGTAAGGTCTGCTACTTGGCAATATTTATTATTGGCGGTCTTGTTGCCGGAATTATGCACATGGTTTTAGTTGATGTAGCTGGGAAAAGTATTCCCTGTATTGGAGCTAGTGGAGCTGTAAGTGCAGTTATGGGGGGATATTTTATATTTTTCCCCCGGGCAAAATTAAAACTTTTTGTTTGGCTGTGGTTTTGGATAAAAACCTTTAAATGCAGTGCTTTTGTGTTTTTGGGGCTTTGGTTTCTCCAGGAGTTCTTCCTGGCTGCTTTAGCAGGGAGTGTGTCTGAGGTCATAAGGCTTGCTTATGGAGCGCATATCGGTGGTTTTATTTTCGGTTTATGCTTTGCTTACATGTTGAAAGGCTTTTTTCTTGATTCAAATCAGGACTAAAAGGCAGGTTAAGTCCATTTTTATTCTTAAATTATGTGCAGAAATTAAGTTTACTGATTTTTTTACTTTCTGTTATAATAATTATTTATAATTAAAATTACAGGCAAAAAAAGAATTTTATATAGCTAGATTAGCAATGTCAACAACTCCAACTAATAATTCTACAACTCTAAAGGATTTAGAGATAACTTTCGTCAAGAATGGGGAATTCTTGGAAATGGCTCAAACTCTTCGCCAAAAGGCTTTTTTTTCTCAGTCGGGAAAAGATCAAGATGAATTTGACTCTCTTTGTACACACCTTGTAGTAATCGATAAGAAAAATAAAAAAGCTCTGGGAACATACAGATTATTGCTTAGGTCAGTAGCCCAGGAGTCAAAAGGATTTTATTCCGAGACGATGTTTGATCTTTCCAATATCAAAAAGAATTGCCAGGGCCAAATACTTGAGCTAGGAAGGTCTTGCATTGATGAGAGCTATAGGAGTTTACGCATAATACCCTTGATGTGGAAGGAGATAATTAAGTACATAAAAGAACACGACGTTCGTTATGTTATAGGTTGTGTTGGTTTTCCCGAATCATCTCCTCAAGCAGTAGGTAAGATGCATAGCTACCTTAAGCAAAACTTCTATGCTCCAAACCAGTTACAAGCAACTCCTTTAACTGGTCAACAATATGGATACCAACTTTCTGAGAAGGAAGCTTTTGATGAAAGTTTTTTTAAAAACTTACCTACTCTGATGCAAGGCTATTTAAAAATGGGTGCGGTAGTTTGTTGTGAGCCGGCTCTAAATCAGGAGGCTAATAGGGTTTTATTTTTAATGTTGCTTAGAGTAAGTGACATGAACGTCTCTTATCGGAATAAATTTATATGATATTTGTATTAAAAGTTACAGCACTTTTTTCCAATATAATTTGCTGTTCGCTTATTCTATCTTTGGTCAGATTGTTTTTTTACTTTTCTCCCAAACGTAAAACTCAAGTTACAGCTTTTATTGTCCACATTTTCGGTAAATTTTTCACTTTCATCCTGAGAATCAAAGTCATTGTTTCCGGAGAAAAAAATCTCTTAAAAGAGAAAGGTAATTTCTTTGTTTGTAATCATTTAAGTTATATCGATGGAATCGTGGCAACGTCGTTAAGTCCTTTAGTCTTTGTTGCCAAAGCCGATGTGCAGAACTGGCCTTTTTTCGGTCTTTTTACCTTTCTCTCCGATACTATTTTTGTTAACCGAACTAATCCTTCAAAGATAAAAGATGAGATTGCCAAAATCTCTACCTATCTACAAAATAAGGTGAATGTAATTATTTTTCCCGAAGGAACATCAACAAATGGGGATAAACTATTGCCGTTTAAATCATCTTTTTTTGCAGCTCCTCAAGTTTCAAAATCAAAGATAGTCCCCTTAGTATTTACTTACAAAAAAATTGCTGATAAACCAATTGATAAGCATAACCGAGATTTAGTCTATTGGTATGATAGTATGAAGTTTTTTCCTCATCTTTTAGAGGTTTTAAAGTTAAAAACAATCACTTTAGAGGTAAAAGTTTGTGAGGCTATTGAATTTAACAAGCAAGTAGACAGAAATGATCCTATAGACAGAAAGACTCTATCTGATACTTGCTGGTCGGTAATTGACAGACATCTTAATACAAGGGTGGAGATAAGTATTTAAAGGTTTTATTACTGTGATGGGAATAAAGGTCATATAAAATGCAAGCCTTAATGACGTTAGTTAAGTTTCAGGAAGCTGCAAGTAAGCTTTATAGAATATTTTCTGATAAGGCTTTTAATAAAAAGCAATACTGGATGTCTTTGTCCATAGAAAAGAACCTATCTGTGCGCTGGATTCGTGCCCAGTATATTAAACCTACGTCTGGCTTATCAGGCTTATCAGAGGGCAGATTGGATATTACTCTTTTAGAGAATTCCTTAAATTTTATCTTAACTCAAGTGGCAGCATGGGAGAAAAAAGAATTGTCTTTTGCTCAAGCCTTGATGATTTCAGCTAAAATTGAAAGCGTGCTTTTAGAAAATAAATTTTTCCAGGCCCACGGGTCTGACTCATATGACCTTAAGTATTTTCTCAATGCTTTGGCACGGGCGTATCTTGATCACTACAAGAGAATAAAAGACACTTTAGAAAGAGAACACTGATTTAAAACTTAGTAATTGTTACTTAAGGAGGGATAACATGTTTCGTGAACAAATTAAAGTATTAGACTGCACAATACGCGATGGAGGGTTAATTAATAACCATGATTTTGATAAACGTCTAGTTAAAGAAGTGTATAAGGCTGTCTCAGCTGCCGGCGTTGATTATATGGAGATTGGTTACAAAAACTCTAAGAATGTTTTTTCACCCAAGGAATATGGCTTATGGAAATTTTGTGATGATGAGGTGATAAGCGAAGTCATCGATGGTATTGAAAGCAAGACCAAAATATCAGTTATGGTTGATATTGGTAGAGTCGAGCTCGAAGACATAAAACCAAAAAGCCAAAGTCCTGTTGATATGATTCGAGTAGCTTCTTATGTTAAAGATATTGATAAAGCGATTTATATGGTAAATCACTTGCATGATAAGGGCTATGAAACAACTATAAATATTATGGCTATTTCCCGTGATCAAGGGGCGGAACTTGATGAGGCCTTGGTTCAGATTGAGAAAGAGAGTAAAACTGATGTAGTTTATATTGTTGATAGCTTTGGTTTTCTTTATCAGGAGACAATGGAGCACCTGGTAAAAAAGTTTAAAGATATAATAAAAACCAAAGAGGTTGGTTTTCACGGGCACAACCACCAGCAGCTTGCCTTTGGAAACACTATTGAATCAATAATTCATGATGCTAATTATCTTGACGCAACAGTTTACGGCATTGGCCGAGCTGCCGGGAATTGCCCCCTGGAGCTCTTAATTGGATTTTTAAAGAATCCTAAGTATGATATCCGCCCGATACTAGATTTAATTTCTAATGAACTGGTTCCTTTACGTAATAAGATTGAATGGGGCTATATCATTCCTTATGCAATCAGCGGTATGATGAATGAGCATCCCCGGGCTGCCATGGCTTTGCGTCAAAGCGATAAGAAAGAAAATTATCGTGAGTTCTATGAAAGTTTGATAAACATAGGCTTTGACGAGTAAACCTTAAAGGGCGGACACTTCCTCTCAAAGAGTCTCTATGGATATAAAACAATTTAAGCAACTGCCAATAATGGGTATACTTAGAGGCATAGCTTCAGACTCTATCCCTAACATAGCAAAAGCCTGCCTATCTTCCGGACTTAAAGTAATTGAAATTACTATGAATACACCTTCTGCCAGTAAACTAATAAGCCAAGTCAGAGAACATTCTAAAGATAATCTTAATGTCGGAGCCGGAACAGTTCTAACTCTTAACCAAGCCCAAGAAGCTATTGATTCGGGAGCCGAATTCATAGTCTCGCCCACACTCATTGAGGAAGTAGTAAATTTTTGTCGAAAAAAAGAGATTCCGGTTTTCCCCGGAGCTTTCAGCCCGCAAGAGATATACAGAGCCTGGTTGGCGGGAGCAACCATGGTTAAGGTATTTCCGGCTGGTCTTTTGGGATCAAAGTATATTAAGGCTATAAAGGGCCCTTTTAACGAAATTGAGCTACTTGCTTGCGGCGGTGTTAACTATCAAAATTTGGCCGAGTATTTTAATGCCGGAGTCAGTGCAGTTGCTTTTGGTGGTAGTATTTTTAAAAAAGACCTTTTAAAGGAAGAGGGGCTTGCTACTGTCGCAAGTTCTATCAAAAAAATGATCGTTGCCTACAAAAAAATCTATGCCAGTTAACAATCATACAATCTATATGAAGCAAGCCTTAAGAGAAGCAAAAAAGAACCTAAAATCAAAAGACGGCGGACCTTTTGGTGCTTGTATAGTAAAAAAGGGAAAAGTTTTGGCAATAGCCAGAAATAAGGTGCTTAAGAGTGATGCTACCTCTCATGCCGAAATTAATGCTATAAGACTTGCTTCTAAGCGTCTTAAGACATTTGACTTATCGGGGTGCACGATTTACTCTACAACCGAGCCTTGCCCGATGTGCTTTAGTGCAATTCATTGGGCTAGAATTTCTAAGATTGTTTACGGAACGCCAATAGGAGAATCTAGGCGACTAGGTTTTAATGAGCTTGATATTTCAAACCAGCGAATGAAAACTTATGCCAAGACAAAGGTAACAATTCTTGCCAAAGTTTTACATTCAGAGTGTTTTGCCTTGTTAAGAGAGTGGAGCCATTTAGATAATAAGAATTTATATTAAAATAAAGGAGAAATATGAATCGTTTAATGATATTTATTGATGCTGAATACGTTGTTCAAAGTTTACGCGATTTAAAACGTTTAAGAAAAGCAATAAGACGCAAAGACATAAGATGGGACAATATAATAAAATTTATAACCGCTAAAGAGAGGCTAATTCGTTCCTACTACTACTCTGCCCAATTAAGCCGGGATGAGAATCCTCAGACATATCAGGAGCAAGCAGATCATTTCAAGACTCTTAAAACAAGCATACCCTACTTTGAAATTAAGCTTGGACGTTTAGTCCATGTGAATAATGGTTGGGTTCAAAAGGGTGTTGACGTAAAAATAGCCGTTGATATGTTTTCAAAAGCCGTAACTAATCAATATGACATAGCTGCACTTATCTCCGGAGACTCTGATTTTGCTGATGTGATTGTAGAGATTAAAGAGCGATTTGGTAAGCACGTCGAACTATACACTTTTGATCGCGCCATTCATGAAGCCTTACGCACTGCCCCTGATAAGCATATTGAATTTAACGCAGCCCTGGGAAGAAAATATGCTTTCTGGAATCCACAGCGGTAAGCTTAGCAAAAAAACCCAATAGTGCCGCAAAATTTCACAAAAAAGCTATATCATTGTTGGATTTTTTTGCCCATTTATTTTGTTGTCCCACCCCCGGTAAAAATTCAAGAGGTTCTCTGCGGTTATGTAGAGTATACATTGATGAAAAAGGTAAAATAGCATTAAGTGTGCAAACATGACTGAAAAGAATATTCTTGAAGTTATAAGGATTTTAAAGAAGACTTATCCCACTACTAAAATTGCCTTAAAATTTAGAAATCACTGGCAGCTATTAGTAGCTACAATTCTCTCGGCTCAGTGCACTGATAAACAAGTTAATATTATAACTAAAAACCTCTTTAAAAAATATCTTCTAATAAAAGACTATGCCAAGGCTGATTTAAAGGAATTCGAACTTGATATAAAATCAGCCGGTTTTTACAGGAATAAAGCTAAAAATATTATAAATACTGCTAAAATTATCACCAAGACTAAAGCTGGCACTGTCCCTAAAACCATGGAAGAGCTTTTGGAGCTGCCGGGTGTTGCCAGAAAGACTGCTAATATAGTCCTATATAATGCTTTTAAAAAGAACGAAGGTATTGCTGTTGATACTCATGTTCGCCGGATAAGCAAGTTGTTGGGCTTAACTGAAAATCACAATCCTGATAAGATAGAAAGGGATTTGATGGGAATAGTGCCAAGACACTATTGGGGGCAGTTAAATCATCTCCTAGTCTTTCACGGCAGGAGGTTTTGTATTGCTAATAGGCCTAAATGTCTGCTTTGCCCTTTAAAAAAGCTCTGTTTTTATGGCAAACTTAAGCTGAAAGATTAAACTATTGATCTCTAGCTTTAATAGAGAGTTGACTTATCGAAGGAAAATTGTATTATAAAAGTGTATATTTTAAGGCTTAATGCTAACAGTAACAATTTATAAAGTATTTTTCCATGAAGTCAAAAAATCGTTCAAAGAAAAAACCCATTACTAAAAAAACACCCACCAAAAAACTAGATAATAAGTTGAAATTATTAACTGAGCTTATTAATAATATCCCTGATGTTATTTATATAAAGGATAGGAAGGGCAAGCTGCTTTTAGTTAACAAAGCTCACGCTAAGGGTTTAGGTTTAAGCCCGGAGAAAGTCAAAGGAAAGACCGATTTTGATTTTTTCCCTAAAGCTCGGGCCAAGATCATGGCCAAGGATGATAATCATGTTTTAAAGACCGGTAAACCAATAATTGATCTAATTGAGAGAGGGACTCGAGCTGATGGAGTTGATAACTATGTATCGACTACAAAAATACCATGGCGTGATAAGGCTGGAAAAACAATCGGTCTTATGGGTATTACCAGGGATATTACAGCAAGAATGAATCTGCTTCGCCTAAGAGATGAAAAAGAGCAAATTATTAAAAGACTAAAGATTCTAGAGGAAATGACTAAAATGAAATCTGAATTCCTCTCGGTAGTCTCTCATGAACTTAACACCCCTTTGATAATTGTTCAAGAAGCTATAAGCTTGGTTATTGACGGCGTTGTGGGAACATTGACTAAAAGGCAAAAAGAACTTCTTTTTAAAGCAACAAGTAATTTAGAGCGTCTTAAAAGGATGATAGACGACTTATTGGATTTTTCCCGGCTTGAGAAGCATAAACTTACCTTACATTATTCCCTGGTCAATTTTAATGAGCTGCTTTTCGGGTCTTCTGAGTTTTTTGCCAAGTGGGCCAAGGAGAAAAATATTAAATTGCAGTATAAATTGGCCCCCAAGCAAATAAATATATTTATCGATCCCGAGCGTGTATCTCAGGTGGTCTCTAATCTAATTAATAATGCTATTAAGTATACTGAGCAAAATGGTCAGATAAGAGTTGAAGTTGATGTTTTAGAGGATAAGGTAAGGGTTGCTATTATTGATAGCGGTATTGGTATAGCCAAGAGTGACCTAGCTAAGCTCTTTAAGAAGTTCTCTCAAGTAACAGCTTCGGGAGGCTTTAGAAGAAAAGGTGTAGGCTTAGGGTTATCCATATCTAAAGAATTGATTGAAAAACACGGCGGTGAAATTTGGGTTGAGTCAAAAGTAGGCGTGGGAAGTAAATTTTATTTTACCCTGCCTCGTTTCTATACAGCTAAACCGCTCGATAAGCAAGTAAGAGTCAGGATAAATAGACTGCTTGATAAGAGAATAAGCCTTTATCTCATTAATATTCTCCTTGTTAATTTTAATATTTTTAAGAAAAGAATTACTGTTAAACCGAGGAAGTTGTTTAAGGATTTAAAAGATATAATTAATAATACCTTAGATGAACACCAGAAAAAGGATAAAGAAAAACCGCAAGTTATACTTGAGGGTTATCAGCGGGGAGAGTGGAGTATTCTATTTCCCGAAACCAAAGAAGGAGAGGCTGTTAAAATTTGCAGTTCTTTGAAGGAAAGGATTAAAAAGTATTTCTTGTCCCATCGGGTAAAAGGGGTATTTATTAATCTGGGTATCATGTCTTATTTTCAAAAAGATAAAGATCCTACTACCGGCCATATTTTAGCTAATCTTCATGTTAAAAGAATTGCCATTGGTTCAGAGATTAGAAAGTATCGCCGCATGAGATATCGGGCTAACATTGATGTTATTTTACCTGGTAATAAGGTCAAGGCTTCTCAAGCTGTGGATATATCAGCCGGAGGAATTGCTTTTGCCATAGACAAATCTCAAACAGATACTGTTGACATGTCTGAAGGTGGCATAGCATTTCAGATAAATGAGCCTTTGAGTACAGATGCAAGGATTGCTATTATTTTAAGGCCTGAAAATAGAAAAATACAACTAAAGTTAGATGGAAGAGTAGCCTGGGTTAAGCCGGTTGAGGAGACTGTGGGCGGAAAAGTTAAAAAGTATTTTAAGGTTGGTGTTGAGTTTAGTAAACTCAACGATAAGGGAAAAAAGAAAATTATGAGTTTAATAAGTTCAATTAAGCAAACTAAGTCAGTTCAGCAGAAAGAATCAAAAAACAAGAGGAAAAGGGGGGAAAATGAGTAAAACAAGAGCTTTATTGATTGATGATGAGAAAGATTTTCTTTTTGTTATGTCGCAAAGAGTTAAAACCTGGGGTTATGATGTAGTTACTACATCTAATGGTAATGTTGGCGTAGAGATGATCAAGGAAAACCAGGTTGATATTGTGGTAGTCGATTACATGATGCCGGAAATAGACGGCTTAGCTACCGTAACAAAAATTCGCCAAATAAACAAATCTATTCCTGTAATCATGTTTACTGCTTACCCTGATCAGAGAGCAATAGAGGGTAGTGAGAAGCTAGGAATTAGTGCTTTTATACCAAAATTTAGTTCTTATTCTGATTCTCAATCAGCTCTAAAAACTGCCTTAGGTATTGCTGAGAAGCGACTATCTTCAGATAAATAAGTCGATTTTAGATCTTTCCCCCAGAGGCTAAAGACTGACTCTCTCCTATTTTAATCATTATTTAAACAATTATCAGGCATACCCAGGAGTTCAAAAAAATAAAAAAACTATTGCTTTATTCGGTTAATTCATTATAATAACCTGTATTTTGAGCAGTGAATAAGTATAGTAAAAAGGATAAATATGAGCAGACAAGTAGAGCTAAAAAACGTAAGAAACATTGGGATCATGGCCCATATTGATGCCGGAAAAACCACCCTTACTGAGCGGATTCTCTATTATACCGGACGTTCGCATAAGATAGGTGAAGTCCATGATGGCCAAGCTCAAATGGACTGGATGAAGCAGGAACAGGAAAGGGGTATAACTATAACTTCAGCAGCAACGACTTGTTTTTGGCAAAAACACAGAATAAATATTATTGATACGCCCGGGCACGTAGATTTCACAGTAGAGGTTGAAAGGAGCTTGCGTGTTCTTGATGGGGCCGTAGCTCTGTTTTGCGCTGTGGGAGGGGTAGAACCTCAATCAGAAACTGTCTGGCGCCAATCTGATAAGTATAATGTACCTAAGATTGCTTTTATAAATAAGATGGACAGGGTCGGCGCTGATTTCTTCGTAGTTGTAAAAAATATTGAATCCGATTTAGGAGCAAATGTTATTCCTCTTCAAATTCCAATTGGAGCTGAGGAGAATTTTAAGGGTGTTATTGATTTAATGGAGATGAAAGCTTATATCTATGATGATGATTCAATGGGTAAAAGCTTTCATAGTGAAGAAATTCCTGCCGACTATCTGGAAGTAAGCAAAACCTATCATCATATAATGGTGGAGAAGGCTGTTGAATTAGACGATTCATTAATGGAGAGATACTTAGAAGGTGAAGATAAAATAACAAAGGAAGAGTTAATGGCAGCCATTAGAAAAGGTACTATTGGTAATTTAATTGTGCCGGTTCTTTGCGGAAGTGCTTTTCGTAACAAGGGCGTACAGCATCTTCTGGATGCAGTTACTCAATATCTTCCTTCTCCTACAGATCAGCCAGCAATTGAAGGAAAAGATCCTGATGACCTTGAAAAAGTTGTTATTAGAAAGGCTGAGGATAATGCTCCTTTTTCAGCCCTAGCTTTTAAAGTTCAAACCGACCCCCATATGGGTAAATTGGTTTATTTTAGGGTGTATTCCGGTAAATTAGATGCTGGTACTTATATACTTAATGTTACTAAAGACAGGAAAGAAAGAGTTGGCAGAATCTTACAGATGCACGCTAACCAGAGAGAAAGTCGTCCAACTATTTATGCCGGAGATATAGCGGCGGTTATTGGTTTGGATAGGACAACTACCGGGGATACCTTAACTGACTTGGAAAATCCGGTTTTACTTGAAGCAATTGAATTTCCAGCACCGGTTATGGCTATAAGCGTTAATCCTAAGAGTCGGCCTGATCAGGATAAATTATCAAAGGGTTTGCTAAAATTAGCTGAGGAGGACCCCACATTCAGTATTCATACTGACCAGGAGACAGATGAAACAATTATCTCGGGAATGGGTGAACTTCACTTAGAGGTAATCGTTGACAGATTAAAACACGAATTCAGTGTAGAAGCAGTTGTTGGTCAACCCAAGGTTGCTTATAAGGAGACAATCCTAAGTTCAGTAAAGCAGGATTATAAACATTCAAAGCAGACTGGTGGGCGTGGCCAGTATGGTCATGTAATTATGGAAATTTCACCAGCTGATCCGGGAGCTGGATTTGAATTTAAGAATAGTATTACCGGAGGAAAAATTCCTCGAGAGTATATTCCCGCAGTTGAAAAAGGTGTTATATCTGCTATGCAAAAAGGCGTTATAGCCGGATATCCGGTAGTTGATGTTAAAGTTAACCTTATTGACGGTTCCTACCATGATGTTGATTCTTCTGAGATAGCTTTTAAATTAGCAGGTGCTGAGTGCTTTAAGAGAGCCTTTGGTAAAGGAGCTGCAGTTTTGCTTGAACCTTTTATGTCCTTAGAAGTAGTAACACCGGAGGAGTATGTGGGAAATATAGTCGGGAACATATGTTCACGCCGGGGTAAAGTATTAGGAATTGAAGCTAAACCTAACCATCAAGTCATATCAGCAGAAGCTCCTCTCTCAGAGATGTTCGGCTATGCAACATCTTTGCGTTCATTGAGCAGTGGAAGAGCGAACTATTCTATGCATTTTGAAAAGTACGTCGAGGTGCCTCAAGCCTTGGCCGATAAGATCATCGAAGACAAGAAGCAGAAAGAATCTGCAAAATAACTAATCTTTTTACTGCTTACCCTCAAAATCAGCAAAACAATTAAAAAACCTCACATTTTTCTAATATTTTGCTATAATAATACATTGAAATAGTTTAATTTCTAAACAATATGAAAATATTAAACAAGTCAGGTCTCTATTCCTTTGTCGCCCTTTATGCAATTATCTGTCCTTTAATTATCCTACATACATTCGGATACTTTACCACTAACTATTCCTCACTCTACATAGAGACTAGGCCGCCTGGCGCCTCAATCTATTTAGGCAATAGCCTTTTTAAGGAATCTAGCCCAACGACTTTAGAAGAGCTCCTTCCCGGTTATTACTTTATGCAGCTAAAATTAAAGGATCACCAGCTAGCTTATTATCGAATCTGGTTGGCGCAGGCAGAAGATAAAGCCCTTGATAAGGTATTATTTTTACCAGATAAACCAATAGCTAAAAAGCTTAGCGACCGCGTTTTCGAAAATTTAACTACATTTTTTGTTGATGATCTTTTTATAGTTAATGAGGGTCCTAATATACGAGATTATTTTTTCTATAATTGGCGCTATGATAAGTTAATGCCATTCATTAGTGAAGGTATTGTTCCCTGGGGCTCAAAAGTCCTATCGATTTTTTCTGTCAGGGGTAGTGAGGCTATTTTAGTAAAGTGTGATGCCTTAGGAGTAAAAAAATACATATTCCTTAAGCCCTTGAGCGATTCAGTGCTGGTTAAGGATATTACTGATTTAGTGACCGGCGATCCCAGCCGCATAGAGTGGGATCCAAAAGACTTAAGCCAACTTTTTTCATTTCAAGATAATTTTATTAATCGTATAGACCTTAACTCTGGTCGAAACTCACCCAGGTATTTTGAAGATGCTATTGGTTATGGAGCATATAAGCGCGGAGTCTTGGTGGTTAAGGAGATAAAAACTGTAAAAGTCTATGATTTTGAGAAAAATAAGGTAATTGACTTAATAAACGACCCTCTTCAGGGAAGATTTTTATTTTCTGAAGGAGGGTATTTTAAAGTCAGGCCTTTATTTGGAAATGTTATCCTATTTTTAGGTTTAAAGAAAGGCAGCCTTTCTTTAAATAAAGCTCCCTACAGATTTGTTGAAGAAGGAGTGAAAGATTTTATCTTTGATTATCAGTTAAGGCGAATATTACTTTGGCAGGATGACAAGGTGGGAATCATTGATCTTGGCGCTGAACGTTTAGGTGTTAGTCAAACCCCTAAGGTAATCTGGGTTTTTAAAGGTGCCAATAAGATTGAGCAGGCATTTTTTGTTTATCAGGGTTCACACATCATTATTAGAGACGACAATGAAGTTTTTTTATTTGAACTTAACTATGCTAGTTTAGAGAGATTAAATCCGATCGTAAGAGTAAAAGAGGGATCTTCTATCCTTTATTCGGAAGAAACCGGCTTGCTTTACTATCTGGATCCTATGACGAATAAGCTTATAAGTTACCCAATAATTCCCTAAGGTATTATTGGTTCTTATTGTTTGTTTAAAAAATAAAGGTTATACTTATGAATTTTAAATTTTCCCGCAACAATTTAGATTTTGAAAGCAAATTTTACCAGAGAGTTTTTGAAATTCTTCCCGGATTTTTAAGTTTAGCAAGTGTTTCTGGTTTAATCTTTACTGCTATTTACAAGCCATTCATCGGCAGCGTGATAGTGATGGCCTTATCTATATATATCATTGTACGCATTTTTTATCTTAAAAGCTTAGTAGGTGAGACCAATAAGAGACTTTCGATGGATGCTGAATTCGCTGATTGGAATATACGAGCAAAGGGTTTAAATGGCATTAGCGAGTATCTCAGACAGCTTTATTATGCGGATATGATTGAAGCTAATTCCCGGGAAGCTAAGTCAGTCGCCTACCATAAGGCTGAAATCAGTGTTTTGCGGCAAACTAAAGATTTGCCTATGCGTTTTGATGATGTCTACCATTGCTTAATAATCCCTTTAAGCAGCGGAAGCCAGAATCTTCTTGATGAGGCCCTAGAGAGCATCACTTTAAGTTATTTTCCTCCCCAAAAAATATTTGTTATTCTCGCACTTGATTCCAATGTCCAGCCTTTACTTAAAGATTCAATAAGTAAAATAGCCCAAAGCTATACAAATGATTTTCTTAAACTTCAGATAGTACAGGCAACTAAGAGCCGGGGGCTAGTGGTTTCAGAAAAAGCTTTAGCAATTAATAGTGCAATTAATGTTGCCAGCGAATTCTTTAAATCTAAATCATTGCCTTTAGATAATGTTATAACTACATTTTTGGATTTGCCTCGGGTTATGAATTCTAAGTATTTTGCCGGACTTACATATTTTTATATGGCATCACCAAATCGAACCAAACTTAGCTTTCAGCCGATTGCTTCTTTTAGTCAGGATTTTGCTAAAAGTCCAACTAGTCAGAAGTACTGTCAAGTAAGTGCACTTTGTTTTAAAGTACCGGAGTCAACTAATCCTAGGGAATTATCAAATTTTTTACCTAGCAGCATGAGTTTATCTATGTTAATTGATCTAGGGTGCTTACCAACTGATGTAGTTTCTTTTAAAGCGGCTTTTTCCTGGAAGGCTTTTCTAAAATATGGAGATACTTACGAAGTGGCCCCGGTTTATGTAAGGGAAAATGTAGACATTGCTAATTTGACTCAATCAACAAAGCTGTTAAGTCAAAATATGAGCCATGATAATTTTACTGCCCGGGAAGTAGAAAACTTCCCTATTCTCATGCGCGGTCTCCTCAAAAGCAAACAAGTCCCTCTTGCTAGTAAACTTAAATGTGCATTTGTTTTATTAGAGAAATACTTTTTTTACGGGTTGTGGCCGTTTATTTTGACTTTCTTTGCTTGGCTGCCTATACCTTTTTTATTTCGGGAATTCTCTAAGCCGGTTTATTATTTTAGTATTCCCCAGATAAAGGGGCGATTAATTTTATTAGGCATCGTTGGTTTTGTTTCAGCTTTTATTCTTATTACTGCTATTGTGCCCAAGGCTAAGGGTAAGCAAGCCTTGGCAGATTCTTTTAAGAAGCTACCTCAGCTAGTAATGGGCTCTTTAGGAACTTTTTTTAAAAGTTCTCTTATTTATATCTTGGCTCAAGTCAGACTTATGTTTGGCTCCTACAATTAAATTTAAGTTAAGTTTAATGATAATTTTAAAAAAATCCAATACCAGCAATCGATTTTCTCTGTGAGGGTTGAAGTCCTAAGATGAAGAAAATTTAATTGACTTATTAATTTCAATATGTTCTAATACTACTTCTTTAACCTTCTAAAATATATGAAATACTTTGAGAGTTTAAAAATTACTCAAAGATGGAAGAGCCATATTGAGGCTTGTGGTGATCTAAGGCTTAACTTTATTAATGTCGGAAAGATCAATCAGGCTGAGAATTTACCTTCTCATATCTGCTCTAAGAATAACTGTAAAAACTGTCTAAAATATATAACTTCCTTAAGTCAAAAATTAACCTGGGAGACCTATTACCACCCACCCTGTCCTTTTGGTCTAAACCTTAGTCTTGTGCCGATACATAATGGCGTATCTTTGGCAAGTTTAGTAAGTGTAGTTTCTGAAGATATATCTTTGGCTGATAACAAAATCAGTGACAGTTTTAACAAGCTTATTTTTGATATTTTTAATTATCTTTATTATTGTGAATGTCCAACTTCAGCTTTTTCAATTTCTGATTCAGCCGAACACTCTAAAAAAGTTCTAAAGAAGATTTGCCAGCACATAAATATGGATTTTTATCAAAGCAGCATCTCTTTAAAAACTGTAGCTAAGGAATTTAATATAAGTTATTTTCATTTAAGCCACTTATTTAAAAAGCATATTGGCATCTCTTTTATTCGCTATTTAACTAAAATCAGAATTGATAAGAGTATTAAATTCTTAAGGAATAAAAAACTTTCAATTTCTCAAGTTGCCTATGCGGTGGGTTGCACTGATCCAGGATATTTCTGCAAAGTCTTTAAACAGAGTACTAAGATTTCACCGGGGGCATACCGGCAAAGGTTAAGCTTTAGCCAAAGTAAGCTAGGCTACGGACCACTAACCCAGGCAGCGAAAAAAAATATACCTAAGCGAAAAGCTCATCTTTTAGTTGGAGATTAAATTTATATGAGTGACTTCAAAGAAAAAAGAAAATACTCACGCTTTAAGAAAAAAGGCGAATTGGTTGCTAACCTTTATCAGAAAAAAGACGAAGCTCAAATCTCCTACAATATTCCTTTTAGTTTAGTAAATGTTTCCCGCCAAGGTTTCATGGCTATAGTTCCTAAGAGTTGGGAGTGCTCAAAATGTGTTAAATGCAGTTTTTGGATGTTTAATCAGAAGTGTGAATTAAAAATCAATAATGGCAATGGTGATCAGACAAAACCAATACCTATTGGTTGCGCACTCAGACTCAGGTCACAAGGCCCTCAAATTCAAGAGGTAAACGCTTTAGTTGTCTGGGTAAAGTATAGTCAGTCAGATGATGCCTACAAAATGGGGCTTCGTTTCTCCCAGGAAACACCATCCCTGCCTTTTTCCTAAGAATTAGATTTTTTTATTTTTTATTGAACGAGATTAAGAAACTTGCTTAATAAGTTTTTTTATCTGGCTGACAACACTTTTGGTAGTCTTATCAGGGGTGGAGGCACCGGCAGTTATTCCAACTGACTTTACACTTTTAAACCAAGACAGCTTGAGGTTTTGCTGGGATTGAATCCAAAAAGTTTTTTTATTTAAACTTTTTGATAATTCATAGAGCCTTTTTGTATTAGCACTTGTTTTTGAGCCGATTATGACCATGAGATCATTTTTTAGCGGCATTTTCTGTATTTCTTCCTGTTTGGTTTGAGTTGGTCGGCAAATTGTATTATGAAAAATCAAGTCTTTGATATGTTTACTTAATTTATCTACTATCTTTTGAGTTTTTTGGAGATTTTGAGTTGATTGGACAACGACAGCTGCTTTTTTATATTTCTTAAGTTGAGCAGGGTCAATTGTCTTAATCCCGTCAATTACCAGAGCTTTTTTCTTAAGCTGACCGACTATGCCTAATACTTCATCGTGTTTCTTATCACCAATAACAATTACCTGATAACCGTTGGCTTCACATTTTTTAGCTATTTCATGGATTTCTGTTACCATTGGACAAGTTGCATCAACAATCGCAAACCCTCTGGATTTAGCTTTTCTATAAGTGTTTGAGGCTGCGCCATGAGCTCTTATGAGGAGAGTTTTATCGCTGCTCTTGCTTAATGATTTTATTTTCTTTATTCCTGAACCGAGAACTTCTCTTACAACATCTTCATTATGGACGACATCGCCAAGCATTACCACATCACTGCTTTTTTTTGCGGTATCCAGAGCAATAGTCAAAGCCCGTTTAACACCAAAACAAAATCCGGCAGATTTAGCAACATTTATTCTAATAGTCATTTTTAGTAGTTTAAGATGTCTTTAGTTAAAGCCAAAAGGACATTCTTGTATTTAGAGCTTAATTTTGATGATGACAGTATTGCTTTTGCTTCTCTCTCTAGGTTTTTTATTTCTCCCAGACAGTAATTCAAAGCTTTAGTTTCAATTATAAGATTTTTAACTTTTTTTAGATCACTTCTGGTTACCTTTTTTTTGCTAAGAATATTTTTAAGTATCTTTTTACTTTTTAAGTCAGCCTTTTTGTGTGCGTACCAGATAATTAGAGTTTTCTTTTCTTCCTGTAAATCAGTTAGAGTTGACTTGCCAATTCTTTTCTCATCGCCAAAAATTCCTAAGATATCATCCTTTATCTGAAAGGCCCGGCCTAAGTTTAAACCGTAACCAAACAGTAAACCAATTTGCTTTTTATCTGCCCCGGCTAGGATTGCCCCGGTAGTCAGAGGCGAGCTAAAGGTATAATGAGCAGTTTTATAATCATAGACTTTTAAAATATCGGCTTTAGTAATTTTTTCAAACTTTTTTAAGTTTAAGATAAGTTCAATAAATTCACCGCCTGCGGTAAGAGACGCTGATTTCAAAAAATTATTCAGCGCTTTTTCTTTGCGTTGCTGGCTCTCTTTAATCAGCATGAATTGGCTGACAGCCAGAGCGTATACTATATCGCCGATAACAATACTTAAGTCTTCACCAGAAAATTTTAAATTCTTAAATTTACTAAGATAATTATTAAACATTGTATGCATTGATGGTTTCCCCCGCCGGGTAAGGGATTTGTCGATGATATCATCATGGATTAGGAAAAAGTCATGCAAGAGCTCAATAGCAATTGAGCTTTCAAAAAGCCCGGAATTAGGTTTTTTTTTAAAACCAAGGTAGCCGCTTAAGTAGAAGATGGGCCTTATTCTCTTACCGTCAGCGAGAATAAAGTCCTTTATGCTCGTGGCTATTAAGGGCGGAAGGCCTTTAAGAAAGCCTGATTTTTGCAATTCTTGGGAAAAAATCTTTAACTCCCGGTCAACTTTTGATTTTAAATCTCTAAACATAGGGCTATAATAGCATAGAGGACTCTTAAGAGCAAGTTGAACCACACCTAATTTAGCTATATAATATATATATTATTCTTGACAAAAGCCTGCTAGAGGTGTTTAATGGGCGCTTGTAAATTAGAATAAAAACTAATAGATTTGAGGTAGTTATGTCTGAAAGTTTTACTAGTGTTTTTCAAGAAATTTCAATCCAGCATTTAAATATTCTCTTTCTCCTCGGTTTAGCCTTATTTTCCGGAGTGATAGGCGGCCGTCTTTTACAAAAGCTAAAAATACCAAAAGTTGTCGGGTATATCCTGATTGGGGTAATCCTTGGTGAGACCGGATTAAACATAATCAATAAGGGTATTATTACTACTTTGGCACCGTTTAACTACTTTGCTTTAGGTCTAATTGGTTTTATGGTTGGAGGAGAGCTCAAGAAAAAAGTATTTGCTAAGTATGGCAAGCAATTGTTAATTATACTTCTTTGCGAAGGTATTGCTCCTTTTTTAATTGTCAGTATCCTTATTGGCTTGGTGGGTGGATTTGTCTTTGGTGATTTTAGGCTTTCCTTTGCAATCTCTATTCTTTTTGGAGCTATAGCCTCAGCTACTGACCCGGCTACGACAACAGAAGTCTTACGTGAATATAAGACTCGGGGGCCGCTAACTCGTACTATCTTAGGCATAGTAGCCTTAGACGATGGCTTGGCTCTTTTACTCTTTGTGATTGCCTCAAGCATTGCCGGGATATTGATTGGAGATACACAGACTAGCTTGATCTCATCTTTAATCCTCCCAGTCTATGAAATTTTGGGTGCGATAATAATTGGTACTTTCTTTGGATTTATTCTCTGTAAGATTTTAAAAAAGTACTCTCAAGAAGCAAGAGTTTTAGCATTTTCTATCGGAACTATCCTGCTCTTGGTCGGTTTATCTCTTGCCATAGGAGTAGATATGCTTTTATCACTTATGACTTTAGGGGTTATCGTTGCCAACTTTAAGCCTCGAAGGAGTAAAGATGCTTTTAAATTAATTGAATCTTTTTCACCACCGATATATGTTCTTTTTTTCGTTCTCATTGGGGCTAAGCTCAATTTGCGTCAAATGGCTCCGGTAATTTTTTTACTGGTATTTGTCTATTTGGTTGGCACCATGTTGGGCAAAATCATTGGTTCGCGTCTCGGTGCCAACATATCCAATGCTCCAAAATCGGTTAGGAAATATTTAGCCTTGAGTATGTTCCCTCAGGCTGGAGTAGCTGTAGGCTTATCAATTTTGGCTGCTCAGCATTTTCCCGGCGAAATTGGCAATACTATCGTTATTGTGATTACGGCAACAACTTTTATTTCCCAGCTTCTTGGTCCGGCTTTGACAAAATTTTCTTTGACTAAGGCAAAAGAGGTAGGACTTAATATTACTGAGGATGATTTAATCGATACCACAATTGCCCAAGACCTCATGGATAAAAAACCACCTTTATTATATAAGAATATGCATTTATCAGAGATACTGGCTATTTTTAGTAAAAGCACAAACTTATACTATCCGGTTGTTGATAAAAACAATAAAATCATCGGTATTATAACTGTAGACAGCATTAGAAATATCTTTATGGAGACAGGATTAAATGACCTTCTTCTGGCTGTTGATCTTATGGAGCCGTGCTTAACTACGATCGAGCCTCAGTCAAAATTAGCTCTAGTTAAGGAAGAGCTTGATAATTACAATATTGAGTGCCTTGCGGTCATAAACCAGGATAAGACTATAGTTGGTTTTATTGAAAAGAGGAGACTCAATAGGTTTATTTCAACTAAGATCTTAGAACTTCAACGCCAGGCAGACTCCTTAGAAACTCTTTCCTGATCAAAACTTCTTACAATTTTTTCTTAAAAAATGGCATTAAACTTGAGAAAAAACCCGAAAAGGATTAATTTTATATATATTTTAATTCTTATAATTTTAGCTTTAAGCGTAAGACTTCTTTTTTTCCATGACTACAAAAACACAGCTGCCTACCCCTTTTTAAAATCTTCTGATAGTAACTCTTATTATATCTGGGCCAGGGATATAGCCAGCGGCCAACTTTTTCCTGAGAGAGCTTTTATGAAATGGCCCCTATATGCTTATTTTTTAGCTTTTTTATTTAAGCTTTTTGGGCCCAGTATAGCAATCATCCATCATTTGCAATTTTTTCTTGGTCTTTTTTCCTGCCTGCTTCTTTATAGTATCGCCAAGAAGCTTTTTAACCAGCATATTGGCTTTATTGCCGGGCTGCTCTATGCTCTCTATGGGCTTTTTATTTTTTTTGAAGGCTTACTTATCTATACCAGTCTTTCGATATTTCTTAACCTATTATTTTTCTTAGTTCTTTTAATAACTAAAGATAAACCGACAAAGAAGAACTTTTTTCTCAGTGGAGCTTTGCTTGCTGTTTGCACCCTTGCCCAATTTAATGTACTTTTATTTGGTCTATTATCGTTTATCTGGATCTTCTTTAAGCTAAAGATCGAAGCCGGCCAAAAGTTTCTCTGTTTTTTATCGTTTTTTCTTATTCTTTTTTTAATAATTGGTTCTGTGACTGTACTGAATTATGTAGCCGAGGAAGATTTTGTTTTGGTAGCCGGAAATTTAGGAGTAAATTTTTATATTGGAAATAATGCCCAAGCAAAGGGAATTTTTACGTCGGCAGGGGAGCTGGGTTTAAATCAGGAAAATATGTTTCGCGATGCCAGAATTATTGCTGAGAGTAAAAGTGCCCGACGTCTATCAACCTCAGAGGTTTCTAATTATTGGTTTGGGCGGGGTTTAGATTTTATTAAAGCTAACCCCTTAAAATCTGGGAAATTATTCTTAAAAAAGATAGCTTTGGTTTTATCGGGAGACGAATTTATCCATGATTTCGAGTACACTATTATAAGGAATAAAATCCGTATTTTTAAAGTCCTCTTAATGGACCTAAGGTTTATTCTCCCCTTTTCTTTTATCGGTTTATTTCTCGGTTTAAAACATAGGGATAAGTATATTTTTCTTTACTTAAGTTGTGCAGTATTCTTGTTTACCCTGCCAATATTTTTTATATCTTCACGTTATCGGATTATGGCTGTGCCTTATTTAATCATTTTTGCAAGTTTCACTTTACACTCAATCTATCGGGTGATCTCTCAAAGACAGGCATTGAGATCTTTAGTTTTATCTTTCGCCGCTATTTCTATTTTCATTATTTCTGGGTACAGTCAATTCAATAAAGCTCCCCAGGAGACTTTATTTGATCAGTGCATACTCGGAGCTGATTACCAGCAAAATTTAGGTAACTTTGATAAATCTATTCCTTATTTAAAAAAGGCAGCCCAGATAAAGCCAGAAAGCCCTGCCTTACTCTTTAAATTGGGGGTGTCATTCTATGAGCAGGGTGATTTTCTTACCGCTAAGGATAAGTTTAAAAAAGTTATAGAGATTAACCCGCTTTTTGTTGATGCTTATTATAATCTTGGCTTTATTTACAACTTAGAGGAAAATTATTCCCAGGCAGTTAAGGTTTTAGAGAAGGCAGTTAATCTTGATAACGATCATGAGAAGGCTTACTTTGAATTAGGCCTGGCCTATAAACAAATTGGCAACTATGAAAAAGCAGAAGCAGCCTTTAGTAAAGCTCTCCTGAAAACTAATCTTTGGCGCACTCAGGACAGGATAATGATTCATAAGGAGCGTAAGAGTTTAGTCGACTTCTAAGCTTATGATTGGTCTGTTGACATTTTTCGCAAAGTGTAGAGAATATTGGTATTTATGGATAAATCTATATTATTAAAGATTGTTGATTTCTGGCAGCATATCCCGGAAAGCATAAACCCGGTTTTTTTTAAGATTGGACCAGTTTATATCTACTACTACGGTCTGATGTATCTAACCGCTATCCTTGTTGTATACTTCCTTAGTTTAAATAGATTAAAAAATGAAAACTTTAGCTTTTCTTACTCCAAGGCAACTATTGAGAATTTCTTTGTCTGGGTTATTATCGGTGTCTTAGCTGGTTCGCGGCTAGGCTATGTATTCTTTTATAATTTTGGATATTACTTAAAACACCCCTTAGAAATGCTTTTCCCATTTAGTTTTAACGGTGGTTTCCATTATATCGGCATAAGCGGGATGTCTTATCATGGCGGACTCCTGGGAGCCATAATTGCCGGAGCCATATTTTGTCGTAAGTTTTCCATAGACTTTTGGAACTTTTCTGATTTTTTTCTTCCCCTTGTTCCCTTAGGCTATACTTTTGGCCGAATTGGTAATTTTATAAACGGAGAACTCTATGGAAGGCCAACTGAAGTTTTCTGGGGTATGTACTTTCCTACTGATTCAACCAATCTCCTTCGGCATCCTTCACAGCTATATGAGGCTTTTTTTGAAGGGGTGCTGATTTTTGTAGTTCTTTGGAGCATACGAAAGAAAAGTTTTTCTTCCGGGTGTATGTTAGCTTTTTATATTTTTGCCTATGGTTTTGTCAGATTTTTTATTGAATTCTATCGTGAGCCCGATCCACAGCTAGGCCTTATTCTTGGTCCTTTCACTATGGGGCAGATTTTTTGTTTTTTAATGATTATTGGCGGAGCAGTTCTTTGTATTAGCCGGCATAGGCAGAAGATATAAATACTTAGAAAAACAAATCTTTTTGTTATAATATTATACAATATTTAAGACAGTCATTTTTTAACCTTTAAAGGAACTAAATTAATGGGATTACAGTTTTTTGAATCAATGCCAATACCAACACCCAAGGCTGATATCTACAGGCGTCTTGGCTATCGCCAGGGTAGAACTAAAATCCCCACAGATAGGCTAAAAAAGGTAGAAGCTAGCATTGAAGAGGCGCTTTCTTTTTTAGAGCTTAAAGCCGTGGCTCTAAGAGTTCCGATTCTCCAAAAAGATGCCGAGAAAGTTGTCTTTGCTGATAATAGAGTTTTTGAGAGCAAATTAGCTGCCCGGATATTATCTGGTTCTCAGGAGATTCTTTTAATGGGGGCAACTTCAGGAAAAGAAATACTCAATCAGATAAACAAAGGTAAAAAGGACGATCTAACCAAGAGCGTTATTTTTGATGCAGTAGCCAGTGAAGTTACCGATAGCTGTCTTCTTTGGGTGCAGAATTTTTTCCAACAGGAATTAACCAGAGAAGGTAAGCAAGTCTTAGATAAGAGGATTTCTTGTGGCTATGGTGATTTTAAACTTAATTATCAAAAATTAATGCATGAGATCTTACAGTTAAGTAGTATAGGCGTGAGCATAACTAAGACCTTTATCCTTATACCGGAAAAGTCAGTTACCGCTATTACAGGTATAATTAAAAAATAAACGATGAAGAAAAAAATTCTGAACTTACTTAAAAAACGTGTTGTTTTCCTCGATGGAGCTACCGGAACCCAATTGCAAAAATACGGTATGCCTAAGGGGGCTTCTCCTGAGCAGTGGGCAATAGAAAACCCTGATCTTATAAAAAGAGTTCATTCAGATTATATCCTGGCAGGTTCTGATATTGTTTATACTTCTACTTTTGGCGGTAACCGAATTAAGCTTGAGCAATATAACATTAAAGATCCGGTTAAAGTTAATAAAAAATTAGCCCAATTAGCTAAAGCCGCAGTTGGTAAGAGAGGTTTGGTAGCCGGTGATATTGGTCCGACTGGTAAATTTGTAAAACCTTTTGGAACTCTTAAATTTACTGAAGCTGTTGAAATTTTTAAAGAGCAGGTAAAAGGCTTATTATTGGGAGGAGTTGATTTAATAGTTATTGAAACCATGATGGATATCCAGGAGGCCCGGGCCGCCTTAATCGCAGTTAAAGAAACGGTTGATATTTTTACCATGGTTACTATGACCTATGAAAAAAGTAGACGTACTCTTAATGGAAATGATCCTTTAAGTTCGTTGATAACTTTACAGAGCCTGGGTGCCGATGCTATTGGTTGTAATTGTTCCAGCGGGCCGGCAAACATGTGTAAAATTATTTCTTCGATTAAGCCCTTTGCCAAGATACCTTTAATTGCTAAGCCTAATGCCGGTTTACCAAAGCTAATAAATAACAAAACTGTATTTTCAATGAAAGCCAGGGGATTTGCTAGTGCTTGTCAAGAATTGACCAAGGCAGGAGTAAATTTTATCGGTGGCTGTTGCGGGACTACACCGGAGCACATTTCTCTCTTAAGAAAGAATAATATTAAGCTTAAGCCTAAAAAGATAGCTAGAAAAACTATCTTGGCTATAAGTTCAGCCAGGCGGGGCCTGGTGCTTGAAGGCGATAATAATTTCAATGTAATCGGTGAGAAGATTAACCCTACCGGCAAGAAGAAATTACAAAAGGAGCTTTTAGAGGAAAGATACTTTGTTCTTCGCCAAATTGCCAGTCTTCAAGAGAAAAACAAAGCCACTGCTTTAGATGTGAATTTAGGAGTTGGGGGAATTGATGAGATTAAGGCAATGAAGGAAGCTATTTCTCTATTGGCAGTCAGTACAGATTTACCGCTGGTTATTGATTCATCAAACCCAGAAGTTATTGAATCAGCGTTAAGATTTTATCCTGGTAGAGCTTTAATAAATTCTATTTCCGGAGAAAAGGGAAAAATGGAAAGGTTGCTTCCTTTGGTTAAAAAGTACGGTGCGATGTTTATCCTTCTTCCCTTAACTAAGACAGAGCTGCCTTTAACTTTTAAGGAGCGCAAGGAGAACATAAAAAAGTTATTAAAGAAAGTTAAACTAGCGGGTTTGAGTGTAGCCGACATTGTGGTTGATGCTTTGGTTTTGACTTTTTCTTCAAACCCCAAGAGTCCAATTGAGACCCTAAAAACAATTAAGTGGTGCTCAGAGGAGCTTAAGTGCAATACTGTCATTGGTCTATCTAATATCTCCTTTGGTCTGCCTAATCGCCGCCTTGTTAATAGAGTTTTTTTAAGCATGGCCCGCAATCGCGGTCTGACTTTAGCCATTGCCGATCCAATTGATAAAAAAGCAACCAAGAGCAAACTAGCTAGTGATCTTTTGCTCAATAAAGATAGGAATGGGGAGAAATTTATTACTAAGTACTCTGACTTTAAGCCAATCTCTAAAACTGCTTTAAAGGACGATAATTTAAGCCCTGAGGAAAAAGTTTATTCAGCTATTTTGGATGGCAACAAGCAGGATATAAAAGATTTAATTAATCAGGCTCTAATTAAGGGTTTAAAACCACTCTTTTTAATGCAAGAAGTCTTAGTAAAAGCAATAATGGAAGTCGGCGACTTCTTTGATGTTAAAAAATACTTTTTACCGCAGCTGATTTCCAGCGCTGAAGCAATGAAGCAGGGAGTAGCTTTACTTGAACCAATGCTAGATGAGGCTGATAGATTTAGCAAGAAAAAAGCAATTGTTTTGATGGCAACGGTTGAAGGTGATATCCATGATATCGGAAAAAACATAGTTAACCTGATGCTTAAAAACCAAGGCTTTGAAATTTTCGATTTAGGTAAAGATGTTTCGGCCCAGAAAATAGTTAAAGCCATAAAGTTACACAATCCTGACATAGTCGGCTTGTCGGCTTTGATGACAACTACTATGGTGAACATGAAAGATATAATCGAATTGGCCCGAAAAGAAAAATTAAGTTGTTCCTTTATGGTTGGCGGAGCAGTCCTCTCTAAAACTTACGCCGATACAATTGGGGCTGAGTATGCTAAAGATGGCGTTGCTGCAGTCAGATTAGCTGAAAAAATTACTAAAACCCAAACTAATTAAAAATGAATACCTTAGGAGCAATTTTAAAAGAATTAAAACACCATGCACCTTTTACCGCTTTCGGGGCCTTAACCGGGATAGTTCTGGTTTTTGTCTTTAGAAATATTCCCGATAAGGTATCACATGAGCTTTTTTATGTTTTTCACCCGGCTCACGTCTTATTAAGCGCCTTGGCTACGGCGGCAATGTATAAAAAGCACGCCTTTTCTAAAAATAGCCCCCTTAAAAATATATTTTTCTTATTTTTGATAGGCTACCTTGGTGCCATAGCCGTAGCTACTATAAGTGACTCGCTTATGCCTTACTTATCAGAAGTTGTCTTGAAAATGCCTAATCCCGAGACACACCTTGGATTTGTTGAAAAATTCTGGTTGATAAGTACCATGGCAATACTGGGAATTATTATAGCTTATTTTAATCCTAATACTAAATTTCCCCATTCTGCCCATGTAATGATTAGTACCTGGGCATCTTTATTCCATGTCTTAATGGCCCTGGGTAAGAGCGTTAGCGCTATAACTTTCTTGGTCTTATTTATTTTTTTATTTCTGGCAGTCTGGGTTCCTTGCTGTGTCAGTGATATAATTTTCCCCCTTTTATTTACGCCAAATAAAGACAGGTCTTGTTGTCATTAAGATATTTTTCTTTAATGCTCTGAAAGCATAAGGTATAATTAAAAGGTATTATGGATATATCTAAAGAAATTGAGAATAAAATAGCAGATATGATCTTTAAATGGTGTGTTAGCGAGAATACACGCCGGATGTATGGTTTTGATATGCCCAGGCCAAAGGCCCCGCCAAGCACTTTTAAAATCCCTCAGTGAAGTTCTGTCAACCTTAGATGAATTTTCGATCATAAGAAAAGAGGATGACATTGAGATTGCCGGAGAAGGCTGGAATCTTTTGGGAACAGCTATCCAGAAGAAAGGCATCTGCATGGGTATTCGCGATAGTTTTGCCAAATTAAAGGTAAACAGTATTACTTTTAAAAAAGGAGTAAACAATGATGAAGTTGACATCCTCCTTAAGGGCTTAGATAAGCGAGTTGAGGAGCTGGATAAGGAAGATGGGTTAAGAGGTTACCTAGAGAAGAATAAAGTTGTAAATATCCAGGCTGACCAGATGCGTTTTATGCTGGTTAAAGAAGATGAGAGCGTGGTAAAGGGTGATCAAGAGGAGAGTGAAGACGAAGACGTATCTGATAAGAAAAAATCTAAAAAAGGAAGCTCTAAAGATGGAGGCATTTGGGATTTAGGCCTTGAGCTTAGCGATGAGGCCGGCGATAAAGAAAAATCAAAAGCAAAATTAAGTAAAAAAGAGTTCACATCTTCCTGGTTGGGCTTATTAGACGGTAAGATAAAAAAGAAGGATTTTATTGAGCGCTACGATGAACTTGTGGGCAAAGTTAAGAAGGATCCAGCCGAACTCGTAAAAATCTTAAAACGTGTAGCCAGAAAACAAAAAGATATTGAGGGTTTCTTAGCCGGCTTAGAACATAGGCTACAAGATTTTGGTTTTACAAATCAATCAATCACAGATATTCAGGCCCAAATAAAAAAACCTAAAAAAGTAATGGTTCCCGAGGATGAATTATCCCGCTTAAGGAAAATTGAAAAAGATTTTGAAATGACCCTCGAAGATCGGGTAGAGCGTTCGGTAAAGGAGATAAAAAGGATAAATAAGAAGTTAAGTGATGAAAAGGAAAGAATTAGTTCTATACTTCGCCAATCCAGCCAGGGTGTTATTGTTATTAATAAAGAAGGCAAAGTTTTGTCACTAAATAATTTCGCTGAAAAAGCCTTAGGCGTATCTTTGCAAAAGGGTCAGCTTAAGAATTTAAAAGATATAGTGAAAAATGATCGGATGGTATCAATGACTTCTAAGTGGCAGGAAGAGAGCGATGAGTTTATCCCCAAAGAAGTTAAACATATAGGTCTTGATCAAAAGACTACTGATATTATCTCTGAATCCTCGGCAATTATTGAGAATGAAGACGGAAAAGCCATTGGTATGGTCTCATCTTTGCCTACTGAAGTCAGCAAGGAGGAGCTCGAAAAAAGAAAGAGTGAAATCTTAGATGTTGTCGGCCATGATTTAAGAGCTCCGATTTGTGCGGCCAAACAGAATCTCTCGGTTTTAGCTGATGCGACCGATATCTTTAAAGGTTTAAACGATGAACAAAAAACAATGTTTTCTACCTGTCAAAAAAACATTGAAAAGATGGAAAAACTTGTTAACGCTATAATGGATGCCCGTCAACTTGAGACCGGTAAGATGATTCTTCGTCAAGAAGAAGTAGATATATCTAAATTACTCAAAGAATCAGTTGATATTCTGGTTTCCTGGGCTAAAGATAAAAAAATAGATTTAAAAATCAATCTAAAAGAACTGCCTAACATTACAGGTGACCCGGAAAGAATCTACCAGGTTGTGACCAATCTAATTAGCAATGCTTTAAAATTTACTCCTCAGGAAGGAAGAGTTGAGGTTGGGGCTTGCCTTGATGACTCAAAACAGGGTAAATTTGCAAAAATCTCAGTAATTGACTCAGGTATCGGTATAAAGAAAGAAGACTTAGAGAAAGTATTTAATAAGTATGAGCAGGTTGGCGTTCGGGTTAAGAGCAAAGAAAGTGGAATAGGCCTGGGGTTGTCTATCTGTAAGACTATTGTTGAGTTGCATGGCGGAAAAATTTGGGCCCAATCAGAACTTGGCAAGGGAAGTGAGTTTATTTTTACCCTTCCCTATCAGCAAGCAAGCCCAGATTAGAATACTTTTTTATCTTCATCTCTTACTATTCTTTTAATTTTAAACAAATATATTTCTTAAAACTGGTTCCCCCAAGAAGAAATTTCTATAGAAGTTTCTCTGTCTATACTGTATAATAATATTATATAGATTATGAAGAGAAAAATAAAAAACATAAGTGACTCAAAGACAATTCTTTCTGAGGTAATGATGCCAATAGACGCTAACCACTATGGAACTGTCCATGGTGCCTCAATTTTTCGTATGGTTGATGAAGCTGCTTTAGTAACGGCTACTAAGCATGCCCGAAGGAATGCTGTTTTAGCTTCCATGGATCACATAGTTTTTAAGCACCCGGTTAGAATTGGTGACTTATTGAGCGTTGAGGCCAGACTTTCTTATGTGGGTAAGAGTTCAATGGAGATCTTAGTTAATATAACTACTGAGCGCCTAAAAGAAGGTAAGGTCTTAAATGTCGGCTCTGCTCACCTTACTATGGTTGCTTTGGATGAAGAAGGTAAGCCAGCAATAGTTCCCGGCCTTAGACTTAAGACAAAAACTGATAAAACCCAAAGCAAGCTAGCTATCTCCCAAAGAAAAAAGAGACTATCAACATAAATTTTCTAAATTAGGTGGAGAAAAA
>CAJXAF010000006.1 GCA_913050175.1 uncultured bacterium | reverse complement strand
GCTTATATTACAGATTTAGGTATGGTCGGTAGTTGTGACTCAATCCTGGGACGAGAAAAACAGCAGATTATTGAGAGGTTTGTAACGAATCTGCCGGTACGGTTTAACTTGGCGCAAGCTGACCTGCGTCTCCAAGGAGTTTTAATTGAGGTAGATGATTTATCAGGCAAAGCTTTATCGATTAAACGAGTGGAGTATAAAAAAGATAATCAGAATTAAAACCAGAGGGTAAATTTATGGGTTATGAAGGTTCAGAAAAAAGAAGATTTGTAAGAGCTAATTTTCCTTGTAAGATAATCATACAAACTCCTTTAGAGCATATGATTGCTACTCATACTGAAGACATTGGTGCCGGTGGTGTAAGGGTGCTTATTGAGGAAAAATTAGATGTTCACGCCCAAGTGAATTTAGAGTTACATCTAAATGGCGAGCCGATTAGTTGCCAAGCAAGGATAGTCTGGGTTCTTGAAAAAAAGACTCCAGGCATTGATGAGTCTACTCTTTATGATACGGGAATAGAATTTTCCCAAATAAAAGATAAAGACCAGAAAAAAATAAATGACATGGTTAAAAAAATAATTGATGATAAGAGTTCCGGCTAATAATTTTTGAAGTAAAATGATTTTAGACAAAATTACCTCACCAAAAAACCTTAAAAAACTTAAGATAGACGAACTCAAAATCTTAAGTCAAGAGATACGAGATTTAATCGTTAAAGTCATATCTGTTAACGGAGGCCATTTGGCCTCTTCCTTGGGTGCGGTAGAGCTATGTGTAGCTTTGCAACACTGTCTAGACACACCCAAAGATTCAATCATCTTTGATGTTGGTCATCAAGCTTATGCCCATAAGATAATTACCGGGAGAAAAGATTCTTTTTCTACTCTTCGCCAGTATGAAGGCATAAGTGGGTTTCCAAATTTTAATGAGTCAAATCATGATATTTATATTTCAGGACATGCTTCTACAGCAATCTCCTGGGCCCAGGGTATTGCCGAGGCAAACCGTCTTAAGAAAAAATCCCACAAAACAGTAGCTTTAGTAGGCGATGGTTCTTTAACCGGAGGCATGTGTTTTGAGGGTTTGAATGCTTGCGGTCATTCACAAACCGATGTTTTAATTATTGTAAATCACAATGAGATGAGCATCTCACCCTCGGTAGGCGCCTTAAGCAGTCATCTAACCAAGATTATATCCGCTCCTATTTATAATCGTCTTAAAGATGAGCTGGAGAAATTTTTGGATAATTTTTCTTTGGCTAAGAAATTGGTCCAGCAAGCCAGAAAATTTGAAGAATCTATAAAAGGTTTAATTGTTCCGGGAATATTTTTTGAAGAATTAGGTTTTCGTTATTTTGGACCAATAGATGGGCATAATCTGGAAGTTTTAATCCCTACTTTAAAAAACGTATCATCTTTACCCGGTCCTAAAATATTACATGTAGTTACCAAAAAAGGTAAGGGCTATTCTTACTCTGAAGAAAACCCGGAAAATTTTCACGGGGTTTCTTCCTTTGATGTTGCCACCGGACAGTCTCCCAAAAAAGCTACTGATTCCTATAGTGAAATTTTTGCTAAGAAATTAATTTCTCTGGCTAAAACCAATAAAAAAATAGTTGCTATTACAGCAGCCATGCCTAAAGGAACAGGTTTACACCTATTTAGAAAAAAATTTCCTAAGAGATTTTACGATGTTGGTATTGCTGAAGCTCATGCTGTTGGTTTTGCCAGCGGCCTGGCGAAGCAGGGCCTTAAACCCGTGGTTGCAATTTACTCAACCTTTTTGCAGAGGGCTTTTGACCAGATAATCCACGATGTCTGTCTGCAGAATGTAGGTGTAGTTTTTGCTTTAGACCGGGCAGGTCTTGTGGGAGAAGACGGACCAACTCACCACGGAGTTTTTGATATAGGCTATCTTAGGCTTATTCCTAATATGATTTGCATGGCTCCTAAAGACAGCCGGGAATTTGAAGATATGCTTGAGTTTGCCACTAATCTAGATTCTCCGGTAAGCATTAGATTTCCCCGGAGTCAGGCTTATTCTTTGGGAAATGTTAGTCCGATTGAATTAGGTAAGTCAGAAATTATAAGCGAAGGCAGTGAAGTATGTTTTCTGGCTTTAGGTTCAATGGTAAAGGTTTCTCGGCAGTGCCTTGCCTTATTAAAAAATCAAAACATAGAAGCTTCTTTAATCAATGCCCGCTTTATTAAACCTTTAGATGAAGACATGCTAAGAGGTTTAGTCGATAAATTTAAAGTAATTATTACTCTTGAAGAGGGGGTTAAGGCTTGCGGATTTGGCAGTGCAGTTATGGAATTTTATCAAAAAGAGGGGCTTCTTAATAAGGCCAACTTAATTACTGTCGGCTTACCTGATATGTTTTCGCCTCCCGGTAAGATAGATTTACTTTTTAATTTTCATAAATTTGACGCTAATTCTTTGGTGGAGAGAGTAAAAGAGGTTTTGACTAAAACTTTAGAACAATATCAGAAACTATAGGTATTTTTACAATTAAATTTTATGAGCAATTACTTAAATTGCCAGAAAGCATCCGCCAGCTTAGAGATGAATAAAAAGTCAAACTCTTACAAAGTAAAGATAGCAAAAGATAAGTGTAAGAGTTGTAACCTTTGTATAATCCACTGTCCTACTAAGCATCTTAAATTTTCCTCTAAACTAAATAAAAGAGGGGTTGTTTTTGCGATAACTGACAGTAAAACCAAGTGTATTGGTTGTGGCTTTTGTTTTTTTATGTGTCCTGACGGCTGTATCGAAGTTTTTGAGATAAAAAATATCTAATTTAAAATGGTAAGCGAAAATATTTTAATGACTGGTAATGAAGCTATGGCCCAAGCTGCTATTACGGCAGGGTGCCATTTTTATGCTGGTTATCCGATAACTCCTCAGAACGAGCTTATTGCTTACATGGCTAAACATATGCCTGATCAGGAACGAGTCTTTATCCAGGCTGAAAGCGAGCTGGCTGCGATTAATATGGTTTTTGGAGCAGCAGCCTCTGGCAAGAGAGCTATGACTTCATCTTCAAGCCCGGGAATATCTTTAAAGCAGGAAGGAATTTCTTATCTGGCTGCTGCCGAATTACCGGCAGTAATAATTAATGTAATGCGCGGCGGTCCGGGATTAGGTAATATCGCAACTTCTCAAAGTGATTATTTTCAAGCTACTCGCGGCGGCGGTCATGGTGATTACTTTACACCTTGTTTTGCGCCTTGGAGCGTTCAGGAGGCTTATGAATTAGTTAAACTTATCTTTGATTTATCTGATTACTATCGAACCCCGAGTTTAATTTTAGCTGATGCTATAATCGGACAGATGATGGAACCATTAAATTTAAAAACAAAATATCCAATATCTAGAAAACTACCGCAAAAAACCTGGGCTTTAACCGGAGCAAGAAAGCGCAAACCAAAAGTAATAAGGTCTTTAATCTTAAAAGAAGGTGCTCTTTGTGAGCATAACGAGCATTTGAGGAAGAAGTGGGAAGAAATTAAAGCCAAAGAGCAGAGATTTGCTACTTATAAGTCTAAGGCTATAGAGTATTTAGTTATTGCTTATGGTTCCCAAGCCCGCTTAATTCAAGAGGCCGTAGATATTTTGCGTAAAGATGGTATAAAAATAGGTTTATTTAGACCAATAAGTTTATGGCCTTACCCGGTTAAGGGTTTAAAGAAAACTAGTAAAGACGTAAAAAAAATATTTGTAGTTGAACAATCACTCGGTCAAATGGTTGATGATGTAAGGCTAGCTTTACCGAAAAACGAAGTTCATTTTTTAGGAAAGGCCGGGGGAGGCATTCCTGATGTTGGTCAGATAATTAAATTTATTAAGAAAAAAATAAAAACCTAAGAGTAAAAAATGGCAATTAAAGAAAGTAAAAAATTTGCAAAAGCAAAGTCACTCAACGAAGTTGATACTCACTATTGTTCCGGCTGTGGACATGGCATCGTACATCATTTAATTACTCAGGTCATAGATGAGTTAAATATGGCCGAAAATACCATTGCTATAGCTCCGGTCGGTTGTGCAGTAATTGCTTATGATTATTGGGCTTTTGATTCCAGTGAAGCTGCCCATGGTAGGACTTTAGCTGTAGCTACAGGAATTAAGCGTTGTCAGCCTGATAAGCTGGTATTTTCTTATCAAGGTGACGGAGATTTAGCTTCCATTGGCCTAGCTGAGACTATTCATGCAGCTAATCGTGGTGAGAACATAAGTTGTATTTTTATAAATAACGCCTGTTATGGTATGACTGGTGGTCAAATGGCACCGACTACTTTAGTTGGCCAGAAAACAGCAACTACACCTAAGGGCAGAGATCCTGGGGCAGGTCAAGGCTGGCCTTTACAGATAAGTGAGATGCTGGCAAAGCTAAACGGGGTAAAATATGTTGTCCGCTCATCGGTAGCTACACCGGCAAAGGTTAAAGAGACATATAACTATATAAAGAAGGCTTTTACAGTTCAGCTTAATCGGGAAGGTTTTTCTTTGGTTGAAATACTTAGTTCTTGCCCCACTGTCTGGCGGCTTGATCCAGTTCAGTCAAATGAGTGGATAAATACAGAAATGGTTAAACAATTTCCTTTAGGCGTTATTAAAGAATAAATTTTAAAATATATAATGAAAGCAGATATTTTAATTTCTGGATTTGGCGGTCAGGGGCTGTTGAGTTTAGGTAAAATCATAGCCAGAGCCGGACTTAAAGAAGGTAAATTTGTTAGCTGGATTCCTTCTTACGGGGCTGAAATGCGCGGAGGAACAGCCCACTGTTATACTAAGATTTCTGATAAGCCCATAGCCTCACCATTTATTGACTCTCCTGACATAGCAGTTATATTGAACCAACCCTCTTTGGATAAATTTAAAAGTAAGCTTAAAAAATCAAGTTTGCTTATTTTAAATTCCGACCTTGCCCAGCCTCCTAAATTAAAACAAGGTATTAAAGCTGTAAGTTTTCCCCTAAATAAAGAAGCGATTAATTGCGGTAATATAAAAGTAGTCAATAATATCGCTTTAGGCATAATCGTTTCTTTGAAAAATATCCTTAAAAAAGAGACTGTAATCGAGGTATTAAAAGAGACTTTTAAGGAAACAAGAGTTTTAGCAGCAAACTTAAAAGGTTTTAATCGCGGCCAATCGCTAATCTTAAATAAAGATAAGTGAATCTAATTTAAAGTATGATATTTAAGCATTTAAATAAACTTGCCCTATTGGCAAAGGTATTCGTTTTTTTTGTTTTTTTCTCTTATATGATGATGTCAGCTTTCTCCAACTTAGGTGGGGTTGACTATCTTTTTCATATCAAAGCCGGCGAACATATAGTAACCGAGAAACAAATCCCTACCCAGGATGTATTTTCTTTTACTGCTTCTGGCCAAAAATGGGTTGATCATGAGTGGTTATATCAGGTCGTAATATATATTGTTCATAAATTTGCCGGGTTGGAAGCATTATTTTTGTTAAAAGTATTGGTTTTTTCTCTATCTTTTCTTCTCTTAACAACTTTTATCTTAAAAACAGACTGGGTATTTTCTTTTCCGATAATTTTTGCCTGCTTGCAACTTTCAATCAGGCGTTTTACTCTCCGGCCGGATAATGTAAGTTTTCTTTTTCTAATAATCTTTTTGGCACCTTTTATTTTTAAGAAGAAAAAACTGCTATTCTTTTTACCGATCATACAGATCTTCTGGGTAAATATACACGGATTTTTCTTTATGGGCCCGCTTATTTTACTGCTTTATCTTATTCTTGGAAAAATCAATAAGAAAACATATGAGGCGGATTTTTATAAGAAGGTAAGGCTGATTTTTCTCTTGGTAATTTTGGCTTCTTTTATAACTCCCCATCCTCAAGCTGCTCTTAGCTATCCTTTCAGCATAGTCGGCCAGATATCTTCAGGCGCCAATAATATTTTTTATGATAATATCCAGGAATTAAAAAGTCCCTTTAGCTATTATCCTCAAAGGTCTATCTTTGTCGGTCTTTTAATCTTGAGCGCTTTGTCTTTATGTTTTGTGAAAAACCTTAATTTATTTTATCCGGGGTTGTTTATAACTTTTGCTTTATTTTCTTTTAACGCCCTTAGGAATATTTATTTTTTTATACCTATAGTCTTAACTATTTTTGCTAATCGCTACGAATATATTAAAGAGACTCTGGAGAAGAGAGTCCTTAGAGAGTCAGGGTTTAAAATCTTGCATCTGGGGTTTCTTATTTTTACAGTTGTATTTTCAATAAATTTATTTACAGAGCTAAGAGAGAAACCCCGACACATTCGTTCTTATTTTAATAAGGATAGCGAGATTGAACTTAGGGGAAACTTTATGTCACTAGAATCAGAAGTTTACCCGGAAAACTTAATAGAATTTGCAAAAAATATTGATTTACCGGATAATATGTTTAATACTTTTAATATGGGTGCGCCTTTAATTTTTAATTTTTATCCCCAGCGAAAAGTTTTTATTGATGGCCGTACAGAAGTTTACGGCCAGGATTTTTTTTCCTCCTATGTAAAAGCTTCCAAAGGTGATATTAAAGTTATTGATGAGTTAATCGAAAAGTACAAGCTAGAAGGATTCCTAATAAGTTATCTGCGTGATACACCTCAAACCCTAATTAAACGGCTCTATGATAAGGGTTTTATCTGTATATATTTTAACCGGGATGGTCTTATTTTCGTAGATAGAAAGCAGCTTATTAAAGATCCTTCTTTAATGGAGTATGTAGTTGATTTTTCTAAAGTTAAGCCAAAAGCCTTGAATTTAATTGGCAATTTAAAGAGCCATCAGCCTTCAATCAAGGGCCATTTTAATATGGGGTACGTTTTATATATTTTAGGTCAGCATCAAGGAAGCCGGGATTTTTTAAACCAGGTTTTAACTATTAGGCCAGATCATGCTTTAAGTTATTTTTTTCTGGCTGATATGCTTTATCAGGAAGGAAGTTATAACGATGCTTATAAGTATTGTCGTAAGGCAATATTTTATAAGCAAAATTTAGGAAAGGCTCAGAAACTTATGGCAAAAATTTATTTTAAAACCGGATTCAACCAAGATGCTCGTAAGATTTTAGATAAATACAATATTGATTTTAACAAATTTTCTCAGGAGGTTAATAGTGAGTGAAGAAACTTTACGGGTAAGGTTTGCGCCTTCTCCCACAGGATATCTGCATATTGGCGGAGCCAGAACTTGTCTTTTTAATTGGTTATACGCCCGTAAGTGTGCGGGAGAATTGATTCTTCGTATTGAGGATACTGATCTAGCCCGGTCAAAAAAAGAATTTTTAGATGAGATTCTAGAAAGCATAGAGTGGCTGGGTATGGATTGGGACCAAATCTACTATCAATCAGAACGATTTGATATTTACCATGAGTATGCGAAGAAACTAATTGATCAAGGCAGTGCTTACAAGAAAGAAGGCGCAGTTTTTTTTAAATATAATTTTGATCAAGTAAAAATTGATGATTTAATCCGAGGAGAGATCATATTTAAAGAATTACCTAAGAATGAGGAAGTAATTATTAAAAGTGATAACTCACCGACTTATAATTTCAGTTGTGTAATTGATGATGCTTTAATGGAAATAAACTGCATTATTCGGGGAGAAGACCATATATCCAATACACCCAAACAACTCTTAATGTATAAAGCTTTAGGTTTTAAGACTCCCCAGTTTGCCCACGTTCCTTTGATCTTGTCAGGCCAGGGAGGTAGACTTTCAAAACGTTTTGGCGCTACTTCAATCCGTCAATATAGGCAAGAAGGTTATTTATCGGAAAGCATTGTTAATTATCTTATGCTTCTAGGTTGGTCTCCCGGTGAGAATCGGGAAATCATCTCTCTGTCTGAGGCAAAAGAAATTTTTACGATGAAGGCTGTAAATAAAACCGGTGCTGCCTTTTCTTTAGATAAACTCAATTGGATTAACGGTGAATATATAAGACAAAAGACAACTGAGGATTTTTCTGATTTAATTATAAACTACCTCAAAGAAAATAATGCCCTACCTGAAAGTATTGACAAGAATTATCTAAATAAGCTTGCTTCTCTTTTTAAAGAGAGGACTTTAAGGCTCTCAGATTTATTAACTGCCCTAAAACCATACCTTAATGATGAAGTTATCTATAGCGATGAGGCTAAGAAAATTCTCGATAACTCCTTAATAAAAGAGGTTAGTTTTTTAAGAGATAGCCTTGATAAGATTGGTGATTTTAATAAGGAAGATATTGAGAAAACCTTTCGCAAGGCAGCTGAGGATTTAAACATAAAATTAAAAATTTTAGTTCACCCATCTAGAATTGCCTTAACCGGCACAAAACACGGCCCGGGATTATTTGAAACTATAGAAACTCTAGGCAAGGAAAGAGTGATTAAACGCCTAAATAAGCTTATCGACTATTGGAGCCAAAAACAATAGGCTAAATTATTTATTTTGTTTATTGTTGGATGCGCTTGTTTTAGGAACCACTGAGACTTCAAAATTAGTATTAATACCAAATATATGTGTCATTGCCCAGTAGACATCTTTGTGGCTAAAAGAGGCAGTTTCGTTATCGTATTTTATTTTTACAGTAAATTCCTTCATTAAAACACCTTTATTTTTAAAAGAAGCGGTTATTGGTTAAAACAGTGAGCCTTGTTAATAAAGGTAAGGATAATGAAGACAATTAATTTAAAAACCTTTATTAACGAATGAGAGATTTTTTATTATAGATTAAAATAAACTTTTGTCAATAGCCCAAGGCAAGTATTAAGACTATTTCTATGAGAAAATTTTACTGGCTGACTTTATCCCCCACGATAAAACCTCGGCTTTTAAGCCGGGGATGGAAGCAGTTGCAGGATTCCGCTCCGCAAAAAGCGATACGCAGGAAACAGTGGGCTTTAGTCAGCGGAGCTTCATTTTTGTTTATTTTTATATTTTTTCCTATCCTGGCTAAATCAGAAGATAAGGTTTGCTTTAAAGATACTTGTTTTACTGTCGAGATCGCTGATACCTTAGAAGCCCGCCGGAGAGGTCTGATGTTTAGGCCTAGATTAGAAGAGGATAGAGGTATGATTTTTGTCTTCGAAAGCGAAAGCAAGCATTCTTTTTGGATGAAGGATACTTATATCCCTCTAGATATGATCTGGATTAACAGTAAAGAAAGAGTAGTCTTTATTAAGAAACAGGCCCAACCCTGTAGTGATGATTTCTGTCAGCCGATCTACCCGAAAGCAGAGGCCAAGTATGTTTTAGAAATTAATGCCGGTTTTGTTGATAAATTAGGCATTAATATCGGCGATAAATTGGATCTAAGGCTAGAAGAAAACCCTCTTAAGGCATTGCCTTGACAAGGGGAGACCTTGCTTTATAATTTAATTATAAAGGTAAGTATAGACTAATGGCTATAAATATTATATTAGTAGATGATCATGTTATGGTCCGCATGTCTATAGTTCTTGCTCTCTTAAGCTAATCTCTAACTATCCAAATTTAATGAGAAAATGCCAAATCCTTACCTTAATTTTATTTTTAATCCTCATTCCTCGGGCCTGGCCTCAGAATAATTTAATCCAACTTAAAAGCATAATTCAAATAAGTTCAAATGTCAGCGAAGGACAATATACACTTGAGGAAATAGTTAGCATAGCTTATGAGAAAGGTGTATCAGTAGTAATTCCTACTGATCGCTATCGAATGCGTTGGGAATACGGGCTTTGGCCTTTACGAAAATTAATTAAAAAAAGAGTTGAGCATAAGTCAATTTCTACATACGGCATTAAGTCTTATTTAAATGAGATAGCGAAAGTTCAGAGTAAATTTCCCAATACTGTTTTAATCGCCGGTCTTGAAGCTGCACCTTATTACTACTGGCGAGGGTTTCCTTTTAGGGATAGTTTTTCCATACACGATTGGCACAAACATATCTTAGCCATTGGTTTAGATAGACCCGAGGACTATAAAAATCTTCCGGTTATTGGTAATCCCCCGGCTCTGGCTAAAGACTTTTCAACAATAAAACTCTGGCCGTTTTTACTGTTTTTAATTGGCATATTATGTTTATCTAAAAGAAAATATAATTATCAGGACCAGAAAGGAGTTAAATTAGGCCAATATTCACCCGAGTTTCGCCGGACAGGTTATTTTCTTATCTTTATTTCACTTTTATTTATTATAAATAATTGGCCTTTTCTAAATTATCGCTTCGATCAATATGGTTTCAAATCAAAACTAGAGCCTTTTCAAGATTTCTTTGATTATGTAAAAGAAAAAGAGGGTTTAAGTTTTTGGGCCCATCCTGAGGCAGAATATTTTTTCACTGCTCACAAAGTTCATTCTAAAACAGAAAAACACCATTACGATCTATTAAAAACTCACAATTACAATGGTTTTGCTATATTTTATGAAGGCTATGAGATAATTGGTAAACCCGGCGGTATCTGGGATAAAATTCTCTTAGATTACTGTCAAGGAAAACGTCTAGCTCCTATCTGGGCTATTGGTGCTTTAGCTTTTGAGAGCGGTGATTTATCTAAGAGTATAGATGATCTTCAAACCATAATTTTAGCCAAAGAAAAAACTAAAACAGGTGTATTGGAGGCAATCGAAAAGGGGAGAATGTATGTAGCTAGAGGTTCAAAGAGCCTTGATTTTAAACTATCTGAATTTTACCTTTGCGATGAGTTTAATAAAAATAAAGCTTTTGTCGGTAGCTCAACTAGTTTTAAAGGAAAATCTATTATACATATTAAGGGAGAGTTTCTTAAGAGTGAACAACCTTTAGAAGTAAGAATAATAAAAGAAGGCAAAGTCTTGGTAAATAGTAAAGTCCAATCGCCGTTTGTCATTGATTATATTGACAATCTTAGCCAGGATGAGAAAACATACTATCGCTTAGAAATCATAAGTAAAGACCTGCATTTAGTGACCAACCCTATCTTCTTGAATTAATAAATAAAAGCCCTTTGTAAACGTTTCCAAATACCCCCTAGTTTATTGTTGACTCTGGTTTTTCCCAGGTTTAAAATAAAATTAGGAAACAAGTAGATTTAAGCCACGGAGCAAGGGAGTAAATAAAATACTCCCTTGTTTTTTATATAGGAATATATAAAAAACTACCTGCCAGAAAGAATTTGCAAATCTTAAAAAGTATTGCTATAATTGAACATTCTGAAATCTTGCCCGGTAGTGTAATTGGTAACACGCAAGATTCTGGTTCTTGTTTCCTAGGTTCGAGTCCTAGCCGGGCAGCCATATGTAAAGTTAAGAAATCAATATAAAAGGAGAAAATATGACTGATAATTCAAGAATACCCACAAGCTTTGGCTGCCGAGAGTGTCCGGCTACCTGTTGTAAGAATCTGGCCATGGGCATTGGCAAACCTCAGAATAAAAATGAGGTTGACGATTTAAGATGGCAACTGCATTTTGATACTGTAAAGGTATACGTTAGGAATAAGAGATGGTATCAACTGGTTGAGGGAAAATGTATGTATTTAGGCGATGATAACCGTTGTCAAGAATACAATGGTCGTCCCCAAATTTGCCGTAGGCATAATCCCCCTGATTGCGAACTTTATGGTCGGTATTACGATACTATGATCTCTACTCCTGGTGAATTAGATGATTATTTAAAGGGAAGAGGATAAGCGGTTTCTTTTAATTTTTAAAAAAGGAGTGACAATGAGTACAGGAATTACTCTGATTAATGAGAAGGTTAAGAAAGAAAGTGTTTTTGTCAGCAATCTGCGTTCAGAAATCAAAAAAGTTATCATTGGTCAGGATTATCTAATTGATCGACTCTTAGTCGGTTTACTGGCTAATGGGCACGTTCTTGTTGAGGGTGTTCCCGGATTAGCTAAAACTCTATCTATTAATACTTTATCTCAAGGTATTAATACAAAATTTCAAAGAATTCAATTTACTCCTGACCTTCTCCCGGCAGATTTAATTGGAACTTTAGTTTATAATCCTAAGGAAGGTACTTTTACTACCAAGAAGGGCCCTATATTTGCAAATATAATTCTAGCCGATGAAATTAACCGGGCTCCGGCAAAAGTTCAGAGCGCTCTCCTTGAGGCTATGCAGGAGAGACAGGTGACTATTGGTGAGAATACCTATCCTTTAAGTGACCCCTTTTTGGTGATGGCAACTCAAAATCCAATTGAGCAAGAGGGCACTTATTCTTTGCCCGAAGCTCAAATTGACAGGTTTATGCTTAAAGTAAATATTACTTACCCTGATATTGGCCAAGAGCATCAAATCTTAAAACGCATGAGTTTTGTTGACAGAAAACTAGAAGTTCAACCGGTTATCGGGCCGGAAGATATTATTAAGGCTAGGCGTGTCGTTGATGAGATATATATGGATGAGAAGTTAGAAAAGTACATATTGGATATTGTTTTTGCTACTAGAGAGCCTCAAAAGTATAAATTAGAAGGCTTTAAGGATTTAATTCAGTATGGCGCCTCTCCCCGGGCAACTATTTTTCTTACCCTGGCTTCTAAAGCCTATGCTTTTATCCGCCAGAGAGGTTATGTTACTCCCCAGGACGTAAAGGATATCGGCATGGATGTTTTAAGACATAGGGTAATAGTAAGCTATGAAGCTGAAGCTGAAAGTATGACATCTGAAGATATCATTAAGAAGATATTTGAGGAAGTAGAAGTTCCTTAAGGCGTCTTTTGACGCGCCTATATTACTTCTTATTTTTTCATCTTAAACCAAGATGATTCCCAAAGAAATATTAAAAAAAATCAGAAAGATCCAGATAACTACTTCCCGGATGGTAAGTAATACCTTTGCCGGAAAATACCACAGTGTATTTAAGGGAAGGGGCATGGAATTTCATGAGGTGAGAGAGTATTTACCCGGTGATGAAATTCGCACTATTGACTGGAATGTTACGGCTAGAACAGGCCATCCTTTTATAAAAAAATTTATTGAGGAAAGAGAGCTGACAGTAATGTTGCTCTTAGATATGTCCGGTTCAGCTTTTTTTGGTTCATCTAACCAGTTGAAAGTTCAATTAGCTGCCGAGCTTTGTTCAGTGCTGGCTTTTTCAGCAATTCAAAATAACGACAAAGTAGGGTTAATTATTTTTACTGATCGGATTGAAAAGTTTATTCCTTCCAGAAAAGGACTGCGCCATGTCTTAAGAGTTATCCGGGAAGCACTCTACTTTAAGCCGCAAGGCAAAGGTACGGATATTAATTTGGCCCTGGATTATTTAAGTCATCTGACAAAGAGAAAAACTATATCTTTTCTTATATCAGATTTTTTAGCCAAAGATTTTAAAGCTTCCCTGGCTATCGCTAATAGACGCCATGATATTGTTGGTGTCACAATTACTGATCCCCGGGAAATAGAGCTTGATGATATAGGAATTGTCAGGTTTTCTGATAAAGAGACAAATCAAGAAAGAGTAGTCGATACGGGGAGTTCAACCTTTCGGAAAAATTACAAAATTAAAGCCCAAGAAAGGATAAAGGCACGAACTACTCTTTTTCGTTCACTAGGGGTGGATAGCATCGATATTTATACTGATAAACCTTATGAGAAAGAATTGGTAAAATTTTTTAAATTAAGAGAATCCCGGTTGCGCTAAAGTGAAAAAATATACCCTAAGTTTAACCACATTTTTGGCAGTGCTTACAGCTAATTTTTCTTTGGCAGAAGGATTAAAGGATATAAAACCACCTGTAAAATTTCCCGCAGACTATTCCGTAATTTTCTTAGTACTAGGTATAATAGTTGTAATTTTACTTATATCGATAAGTTTATGGTTTCTAAAGAAGCGCTATAAAAATCAACCGGAGAAAAAACAAACTTATATTAAACCAGCCCATGAGATTGCCTATGAGGCTTTTAAGTCCTTAGAAGAGAGGAATTTACTAAAGGCAGGCAAGATAAAGGAATTCTACTTCGAGTTATCTAACATTATCCGTTATTACTTAGAAAATAGATTTTCCTACCGGGCTCCCGAGATGACAACCGAAGAATTCCTAAATTTACTAAAAGAAAGCTCACGCCTAAATGACTCGCAAAAAAATATACTTAAGACATTTTTGACCCATTGCGATCTTGTAAAATTTGCTAAATATGGACCTACGGATATTGAGATTGCCCAGAGCTTATCAATTGGAAAAGAACTTATTGACCAGACAAAATTAAGACAGGGCAAAGATTAATTATGGTTTTTAAGGACATTTGGATTTTATTTCTAACAATACCTTTGATTTTTTTTAGTTTTTTTCTTTTTAGGAAAAATGCTAAAGGTAGTATTAATTTTTCTTCCCAGAACTTACTCGGATCTTTTAAGTCAAACCTAAGATTAGTGGCTGCCAAAAATATTTTTTATCTGCGCTTTTTAACCATTGCTTTATTTATTTTTGCCCTGGCTGGGCCAAGATTACCTTTAAAAGAGTCTAAAATTCAAACAGAAGGCGTAGATATTGTTTTAGCCATAGATTCATCAGGCAGTATGCTTGCCGAAGACTTTAAAATAAGAGGCTTAAGAAAAAATAGGTTGGAAGTCGTCAAAAATGTAGCTAAGGATTTTATTGGCCAGAGGCAGAGTGATAGAATCGGAATAGTCACTTTTGCCGGGCTAGCTTATACAGTTTGCCCTTTGACTTTAGATTATGATTGGCTCATTGAAAATTTAGCCAGAGTAGAGAGTGGTAAAATTGAAGACGGGACAGCAGTTGGCTCAGCTATAAATTCTTCCTTAAATAGGTTAAAAAATACTAAAAGCAAGAGTAGAATTATAATCCTTTTAACTGATGGGGTTAATAATGCCGGTAAAATTTCGCCTCGCTTAGCAGCAGAAGCTGCTAAAGCCCTGGGTATTAAAATTTATACAATCGGTGTAGGCACAAAAGGACCTGTTCCCTATCCGGGAAAGGATATTTTTGGCCGCAGTATATATCAACAAGTACGGATTGATATTGATGAAGAAACCCTAAAAGAGATAGCTAAAGAAACTAAAGGTAGGTACTATAGGGCTACTGACACCGAATCTTTAAAGGCAATCTATGCTGAGATTGATTCTTTGGAGACGACTGAGCTCCAAGATAAAGGTTTTCGCCAATATAAAGAGCTATTTTCTTATTTTCTGATCCTGGGGTTATTTTTCTTGATACTCCAGGAATTATTAGCGAGTACTTATTTACGAATATTGCCTTAGATTTCAATAATTATGAAGTTTGCTGAAACTTATTATTTGGGTGGTTTTTGGGTGATTTTAGCTTTAGGGTTGTTTTTTATCTGGGCCTTTAAAGAGAAAAAACAGCTTTTAGCTAAATTTGCCGATAAGAATCTTTTAGAAAATTTAACGTCCCTGGTAAATTTTAAAGCAATAAAAATAAAATTTTTGCTTATTTTACTAGTAGCTGTATTATCAATTATTGCTTTGATGCGTCCCCAATGGGGGTTTAAGTGGCGGGAAGTTAAAAGAGAAGGTATAGATATTTTAATTGCTCTGGATACATCAAAAAGCATGTTGGCAGAGGATATAAGGCCTAATCGGCTCAGTCGTTCAAAAATGGCTATTAAAGACCTGGTGGAAAAACTAAAAGGCGACCGGGTAGGTTTAATTGCTTTTTCCGGTTCTGCTTACCTGCAGTGCCCTTTAACTTCAGATTATGACGGTTTTCGTTTAAGTTTAGACGACTTAAATACAGATACAATCCCCCGAGGCGGAACTTCTATATCAGAGGCTTTAAGAGTAGCAATTAAAAGTTTGGCAGAAATCGATAAAAAATACAAAGTATTAATCCTGATCACTGATGGTGAGGATCATCAGGGTGGTGCCTTGAAGTTAGCTAAGAAAGCTTTAAAGGAAGGGATAAAAATATTCTCTGTTGGCATCGGTACTAAGGAGGGGGAGTTGATTCAGACTTATAACCAAGCAGGAAAGAAAACATTTTTAAAAGATAAAAATGAAAATGTTGTAAAAACAAGACTTAATGAAGAAATTTTACAAAATATTGCTTTAACTACCGGCGGTATGTATGTGCGTTCGGCTTTGGCTGATTTCGGCCTTGATACAATTTATCGCAAGCGTCTAAAAAACATGGAGAAAAGAGAGTTGAAATCTAAAATGGTTAAATTTTACCATGAGAGATTTCAAATATTTATAGCTTTAGCGATTTTAGCTTTAATGACTGAACAATTAATAAGAGTTGGAAAGAAATCATGAAGAAGAAAATCAGCCTACTTTTAATATCTTTTTTGATTTTTAGTTTAGGCGAATGTCTTGGTTTTTCAAAAGCAAAAAAAGAAGTCAAAAAAGGTAATTTATTATATAATAAGAAAGATTTTAACCAGGCCCTAGAACGCTATAAAGAAGCTTTTAAAGATTTACCTGAGTCCGGTATTGTTAACTTTAATCTTGGCTCAGCTTATTATAAGAAAAAAAACTATAAAAAAGCAGCCGAGCACTTCGAAAAAGCCTTGGTTTCCGATGATGAGGCTTTAGAAGGGAAAGCTCATTATAATAGTGGTAATGCCAAGTATATGCAGGCTATAGAAGCCAGAGACCAGGGTTTAACAAAGGCAGTTAATCTATTAGAGGAGTCACTGCACCACTATAAGCAAGCTTTAAGTATTGATTCTAGCGACGAAGACGCAAAGTATAATTTTGAGTTTGCAAAAAAAGAGTTAGAGCGCTTAAAAAAAGAGTTAGAAAGCCAAAAGTCTAAAGGAAACCAGAATCAAGAAAACCAGGAGAAGTCAGAGAATCAGGATTCAGAACAAAACCAGGATAAAGAAACCAAAAAACAAGAGAGAAAAACATCCGATAAGGAACAAGCTAAAGACCAAGAAGAAAATAATCAATCCTTAGCCGATTCAGAAAAAGATAAAAAAAGTGAGGATATCCAAGAAGCCGATGACATTAATAGTAGTCAGGGCCAAATGTCAAAAGATCAGGCTATTATGTTGCTTGAAAGTTATGCTCAGGAAGAGGAACCAAAAGGATTGTACCAGCAAAAATTGATACCTAAAACCGATATTAAAGTTTTAAAAGATTGGTAATATGAATAAAACAACCCCACACCACCTGCTCACCTCTCTCGTCTCACTTCTTCTCTCTGCTCTTTTCTTTTTTGCCTCACCTGTGTCTTACGCCTCCGACATGACTTTTAATGTTACGGTTGATAAGAGAAAAGTTTCTCTTGGTTCAAGTATAGAACTTCGTCTTGATTTTAAAGGCGAAACTGATATCCTCGAACCAAAGCTACCGGCTATAAATGGTTTTGATTCTCGGTATCTTGGTCCGCATAGTAATTTTTCTTTTCTTAATGGTAAAGTTTCAAAATCTATAACTCATGTTTTTAAATTGTTGGCAGTTAAAGAAGGTAAATTCATTATTCCTTCTCTTACTGTTGAGCATCAAGGTAAGAGTTATGCCTCAGGGCAAATAGAGGTTGAAGTTATTAAAGCTAAAAAGTATTCCTCCCAGAGCAATCAAGATTCTAACGATCCGGCTTTGGCGACGCTTGAAGATAGAGTTTTTTTAAGAATCTCTCTTGATAAAAAAATAGCTTATGTGAATGAGAAAATTCCTCTTACTATTAAGCTTTATGTAAATGACCTTCCTATACGCTACAATGAATATCCTAAGCTGGAAAATAAAAAATTTTTAATTGATGAGGTTTCTAAACCCCTACAGTATCAAGAGGCTATCGATGGTGTTAGTTTTCAAGTATTAGAATTTAAGACCAACATATACCCTCTTTCCTCGGGCGAGTTGATTCTATCTGGGGCCTCTTTTGCCTGCACCCTGGTTATAAAGAAGGAGCGAAAAGGGAGATTCCCTTCGGTTTTTGATAACTTTGACAGTTTTTTTACCAGTTATGAGCAGTACCCTTTAAATCTTCAATCTAATAGTCCAGCCATATTGGTTAACGATTTACCTTCCGATAATCTACCCAAAACTTTTACCGGCGCCATAGGAGATTATGCTTTTAAACTAGATGCCAGCCCCAAGGACTTAAAGGCCGGAGACCCGATTACATTGAGAATGACAATAGAGGGCGAGGGTAACTTTAAGACTGTAAAACAGCCAATTTTAAATTTAGGCAGTAATTTTAAGATCTATGACTCAGAAGTTAAAAAGGAAAAAAACAGTAAAATTTTTGAGCGGGTAATAATACCTAGAAAAGAGACAATTAGCCAAATACCAGAAATAGAATTTAGTTTCTTTAATCCTGATACTAAAAAATATGAAGTTATAGTCAAAGGGCCTATACCAATAAAGGTAACTAAATTGGATACAGACCAAGCAAAAGTAATTGAAGGCGTATATCGTGACCCAAGTTATTTTGATAGTGAAAAAATAGGTAGAGACATAATATTTATTAAGGAAAGTGTAGGGGCAATAAAACCCTTAGACAGTTATTTGTATAAAAACAAATTATTTATTTTTTTAGAGAGTCTTATTATTATAATTCTAATTTCTCTAACAGTTTTATATCAAAAAACACAGAAATTTAAAACCGATATTCGTTATGCCCGCAAACTACTTGCCCCCAAAAAAGCTAAAAATGGGATTAGAGAGGCTAAAGTAGCTCTCGGTGCCGATAATTCAGAAGAATTTTTTAATTTAGTTTTCAAAACTCTACGTCAATACTTAGGTGATAAATTGCATTTAGCTACTGCCGGTATAACTGTTGATTCTGTGGTTAAGATTTTAGAAAAAAAGATAAATAATGATATTTTAGAAAAGGTAAAAAAGGTATTCGGAGCTTGCGATTTAGCCCGCTATGCACCGCATAGCTTTGCTAAATCTGACATGGAAGAAGTTTTTAAAATCTTAGTTGAAACTATCGATTGCTTGGAGCGAAAAAATATAATATGAAAAAAATTATCCTCTTAATTTTTATTGGCTTGGTAAGTACTTTTTGTTTTGCTCAAAACAAAAATACTCTGGAGTCTTCATTTTATCTAGCTAATGATTTTTACAAGAAAGCCCAGTATAGTCAAGCTATTGGAAAGTATGAGGAGATTATCAGCCAGGGGTATGCGAGTGCAAATCTGTATTACAATCTTGGTAATTGCTATTTTAAGAGCGACCAACTCTCTAGAGCTATTCTAAACTTTGCTAAAGCAAAACGGTTATCCCCCCGGGATAATGATTTAGAAGCTAATTTCAATTATGCAAAAGACCAGGTACAATTTAAAGTCAACCAAACCGATTTCAATACTTTTAAATCACGGTATGAGAGTATTTTTGATAAGTTTAGCTTAGATGAATTAACAATTCACTTAGCAGTAATATTAAGCCTGGTAGTTTTGCTAATCTGTTTAAGAGTAATCTTAAAGTCGTATCCAAGAAGCCTTATTATCGGTATAAGCATTTTCAGTATTATTTTTGTCCTTGGTGTTTCTGGCTTTATTAATAAAGCTAAAACCATAGGTAAAGAAGCGATTGTCTTAGATAAAGAAGTGGCTGTAACTTTTGAGCCAAGAGATGGTTCAACTACTCACTTCAATATTTATGAAGGAATGAAGGTCTTTCTGCTTAAGTCAAAGCAAGATTGGTGTAAGATAGAGCGTAGCGATAAAAAAATAGGTTGGATAAAAAAAGAAACAATAATTATTTTTTAATACATCTATAAGGAGGTTTATAGCCATGAGTCAAGAGAACAAAGGAATAGAAAAATTCGAGTATAAAGCCCAAATGAAGCAATTACTTAATATAATTGCCCACTCTCTTTATACTCACCCTGAGGTTTTTTTAAGGGAGTTAATCTCAAATGCTTCCGATGCTTTAAATAAAGTGCGCTTTCAAAAGTTAACTGATACTAATCTCTTAGATAAGGACAAGGAATTAGCAATTAAAATAAGCATTGATTCAGAAAAAGATTTGTTTTCGATTGAAGATTCAGGCATTGGTATGAATAAGAGTGAACTAATTAATAATATCGGTACTGTTGCTAGATCAGGCACAATGGAGTTTTTAGAAAAATTAAAAAATGATAAAAAGTCACTCGACGATAATTTAATCGGTCAATTCGGAGTTGGATTCTATTCAGTATTTATGGTTACTGACGAGGTAGTTATTGAAACTCGTCAGGGGAGTCTAGATTCAAAAGGCCTTCGCTTTAAGTCCTCGGGTCAAGGCTCTTTTAGTATAGAGGAAATTGACAAAAAAGACCGAGGAACAAAAATTTCTTTTAAGCTAAAGGAAAGCGCTAAAGAATTTTCTCATAGTGAAAAGATAACCGAGATTATCAAAAAATACTCAAATTTCGTTGATTTTCCTATTTTTTTAGGTGAGGGAAAGATAAATACGGTTAATGCTCTTTGGCAGAAAAACTCTGCTGACCTAAATACACCAGAAGTTAATGAATTTTATAAGTTTCTCAGTAATGATTTTAATGATCCCTTAGGCTTTAAGCATATTAATATCGAAGGTGACGTTAATTTCAAAGCTCTTATTTTTATACCTCCGACAGCTCCGCTTGATTTATTAAGAGTAGAGAATGAAAAATCTCTTCAATTATACTCCAATAAAATTTTCATTCAGGCTGATTGTAAAGAACTCCTTCCGGATTATCTTCGCTTTGTTAAAGGCGTGGTTGATAGTGAGGATTTACCACTTAACATCTCCCGGGAAGTAACCCAGTCATCAGCAGCTATGGGTAAGATAAAGAAGGTTTTAGTGCGGGAGATATTATCACTTCTTAGCCAATGGGCTCTTAGTGATAAAGACAAGTACGAGACTTTTTATAACAATTTCGGCCCACTACTTAAAATAGGTCTAAATAGTGATTTTGCTAGTCGAGATAAGTTAGTAGAGTTACTTAGATTCCAGACGTCACTCAACCCTAAGATGAGCTTAAGTAGTCTTAAGGACTATGTCAGTAGGATGAGGCAGGATCAGAAAGAAATTTATTATATTTGTGGTGAAGACCGAAGCAGTTTAGAAAAAAATCCTAATCTAGAGTACTTTACTAAAAATGGCATAGAGGTTCTATTTTTAACTGATCCGGTTGATGCTTTTACTTTTCCTGCAGTTGGCGAGTATGATAAAAAGGCGATTAAATCAATTGATAAATCTGATATTGATTTAAAGGCAGCCTCTGGTGAAGATAAGTCATTAGACTCTTTATCTAAGTCTCTTTTGGGAGTTTTTAAGGAAGTTTTAAAAGAGAAGGTAGGAGATGTTTTTGCTTCAAAGCGTCTTACTGATTCAGCAGTCACTTTGGTTGCGGCCAAGGATGCTCCTGATGCGCAAATGGAAAAAATAATGAAAACAATGAATAAAGACTATGCTCTTTCAAAAAAAATAATGGAAATTAATCTCGATCACCCTCTGATTACGAATCTTTCTAAGATATATCTATCTGATTCAAGCAGTCCTTTACTTCACAACTGCATTTTACAAGTATATGAGGGGGCTCTCTTAATCGATGGCAATCTCAATACACCTTCAGAATTCATCAAGCGAATGAATGATATAATGGAGGAGGCAACTAAGTAACTCTGAATTTAGCCTTATTTTTAAAGGTTAATTCGTCTTTTGTCAGTATAAATACTTAATAATATTTTACTTGTCTAAAATTAGGCTTTATGTTATGCTCTGGTAAATAGATAAAAGTAGAGCGTTTTTATATTTGCCAACCAAGTGTTAAGCACTTTTGAATCAGGCTGTTTATCAAATCTTTCACAAAAATCAATTTGTTAAATATTAAAATTAATTTTAGGGGGTAAACCATGAAAAATCGTTTTGGTTTAGTTAAAAGCATATGTCTTTTAAGTTTTATTTTAAGTCTATCATTGTCAAATATTTCTTTTGGGCAAAGCCCTGATTCCCAAAAACCACCTTTAGAAAACTTCTCTTCACCCCGGCCAAGCAATATTTCTACTTTAGAGTATGAGATTCTGATGTTTGAAAGAAGGACCGAAAAGGTTATAAAAGGCATTGAAAGACTGCTTAAGAGGATGAACGACGTAAATTCTGAAAATATTGCCTTTGAGTCGGATTTGTCAGAAAAAGATAGTTATATTAAAGACATTGAAGACCGTCTTTTTCGCAGTAAAAGCGATTATCAAGTCCGCTCCGGTGAATTAGTTGATTACCAAGATGACGTTTATTCACTTCAGGCAGCTTTAAATGAGAATGAAACAGAGACCAGGGCTCTCTTAAAGGATTTAGAAAAGTATAAGGAAGAACTGTCTTTAAGTAAAGCCAGAATGGAAGCTGAACTTAACGAAAAAGATAAAGAGATAAGTTTTTTAAAGAGTAAACAAAGTAATTCCAAAGAAAAAGTTTCTGACTACATAGCTAAGATTAGGGATCTCCAGACCGAGCTTCTCTTTAAAGAAAAAGAATATTCTTCCCTTCAAAAACAGGTCAATTTACAGGATCAGGACTTAAGTTTGACGGTATTAAAGAAAAATAAAACTTTAGAGAGTAAGGATAAAGAGTTGGCTGGGCTTAAAGTTATGAATACTGAACTTGCCAAGAAAATATCCCAAAAACAAGATATAATTAAGGATTTAGAGGATCAACTTAACCTAAAAGAAGGTAGCTTTAGCAGTTTAGAGAAAGATTTAACTTCTAATCATAGAAAATCTCTATCTAAACTTTCTCAAAAGGAAAAAGCCCTAAAGACGCTGGAAGCTAAGAATAGCTCATTAAGTGAGAAACTAACCGCTCAATTAAAGACAATAAGCGATTTAAAAAAATCAGTAAAAAATAAAAATATTAAAATATCCTCCCTGGAGTCAGGGCTGGATTCAAAAGCTTCAGAAAGTAGTAGTTCTCTAGCAAGGAAAAATAAACTATTGAGCCAAAAAGATATAAAACTAAAAAGTTTAGCAGATGGCCAAGGAAGACTTATTAAAGAATTAGCCAGCAAGAAAGCAATGATCAAGACTCTAGAGAGTTCATTGAAGAGTAAAGAGAGGGAGTTTGCCTCACTTACACGTGAGTTTAACTCCGGAAATGATAAAAACAAAATCTCCTTGGCTAAAAAAGATAAGGAAATTGATTCTCTAACTAAGAAAACCAGTCAGCTTAATAGTGAAATAGCTGCACAATCCAAGACCTTAAAGGCTTTGGAGGTGTCACTAAAAAGCAAGGATCGCCAGGTTCTTGCACTTGAAAGTGAATTTAATTCCGGGCAAAAGAAAACTAACTCTGAGTTATCTAAGAAAGATAAGCTTTTAAAAGATAAAGATACTCAATTAAAGGTTTTAAAAGATACAGAAAGTGATTTAAATAAGCAGTTAGCACAGAAGTTAACAGAGATTGAGCAGCTTGGAAATTCACTGCGAACCCAAGATAGAAAGCTGGCTTCAGTTGAGAGCAAGGTGGATTTAAACCAACAGCAGGCTGCGAATGCTTTAGCTAAAAAAGACACCTTACTTAAAGTTAATAAAGAGGAGATTGTTTCTTTAAACAATAAAATTAAAGATTTCCAGACAAAACTTAAAGCCAATAATGAAGCCAACAAAGTAAAAGATTTATCTTTAGCAAATTTAAATGAAAAAATCAGTAAAATCAACCAAGAAAAACAAGTTCAAGCAAGCAATTTACAAGCAAAGCTTTCTGAATTGCAATTAGTCAAAAAGCACTTGAATGAAGAAATCGTAAACCAGGAAAGTCAATTTACTGCCGAGAAGAGTGAAATTATCACTCAAAATTCTGAAAAAATGGCGAATTTAAGAAAAACTAAAAATAAACTCGAAAAAGCTTTTCAAAGCGAATTATCAGAGCTTAATATGAAACTAGAACTGGCTAATGAAAAAATAGCAGTTACTGTTTTAGCCGATGTCTTATTTAATTCCGGAAGTAATGAGATAAGGTCATCGAGAGCTGATTTAATAAAAAAGATTGCTAAGGTGCTTAAGCAGGAGGCCGGTGATTATCAAATTATTGTTGAAGGACATACTGATAGTGAGCCGATACGTTATTCAAAATGGAAGTCAAATTGGCATTTATCCAGTGCTCGGGCTCTTTCAGTATTACATTTTTTTATTAAGGAGTACAACTTAGATCCAAATAGATTGTCAGCAAGTGGTTTTGGTGAATTTAAACCGGTAGCTGATAATAAATCTATGTCCGGGCGTCAGAAAAACCGGCGGGTAGAAATCATACTTTTGCCTAAAGAAATTGTTAAGTTGCGCCAACAAAATTAATTATTTTTTTGAGCCAGATAATATTTATTGCTAAATCACATAATTTGATTTAAAATACTCTAAATTAAAACATTATACTTTGCATACCACAACCCGCTTTAAGATCTTTTAGCGGTTTTAAATATTAGAAAATATTATTCAGACAGACAAGGATTATGAACAAAGCTAAACTAGAAGCTCTCCTTAAGCTCCTCTTAGTCTTTTTCTTTGTCTATCTTTTTTTAGTAAGTATTGGTTTAATGGGTTCTGCTTTTAAAGGTTTTGGCAGAGATTTTGCCGAGGGTCTAATTAGAACAACCTCTAACCCTTTTATCGGTCTTTTTATTGGGATTCTCGCCACAAGTCTTGTCCAGAGTTCATCAACAACTACTTCAATCGTTGTCGGTATGGTTGCTTCCGGAGCCATGGGCCCGGGTGTTACTGGTATTCAAAATGCTATTCCAATTATTATGGGCGCAAACATCGGAACTACAGTAACGAGTATGATGGTTTCTCTTGGCCACATCGGCCGGAGGGAAGAGTTTAGAAGAGCAGTTACAGGAAGCGCAGTCCATGATTTTTTCAATATAATGTGCGTTTGCCTTCTTTTTCCTCTGGAAGTATCATTTCACCTACTGAGCAGGATAGCCGGTTTTATGAGCAGCATTTTTCAAAATGCCGGGGGAATTAAATTTACCAGTCCTTTAAAAGTAGCTACCAAACCAGTAATACACTTCATAGAAGAGCTGATTAAAAAGCTAAACGCTGCGCCAAACATTACCTATATCTTAATGTTAATAGTATCAATAATTATTTTGTTTTTTTCTCTCTATTTCATTGTTAAAATAATGAAAACCTTAGTTGTTCAGCGGGCAGAAATAGTATTTAACAATGTACTCGGTAAACATGGAGGTTTAACTATTGTAGCTGGCATAATAGTTACAGCTATAGTCCAGAGCAGTTCCATCACTACTTCACTCATGGTACCCTTGGTTGCAGCCGGTATTTTAACTGTAGAAATGGTATTTCCCATAACAATAGGGGCAAATATAGGTACAACTGTTACTGCTATCCTTGCTTCCTTTGCTACCGGAAATATTGCTGCAATTACAGTTGCTTTTACTCATTTTCTCTTTAATATGACAGGAGTATGTTGTATTTATCCCATTAAAAAATTACGGAAAATTCCTTTATTCTTAGCAAAAAAATTGGGTAATCTTGCTTTTAAAAAGAGAAGATATGTTGTAATTTACGTACTAACAACTTTTTTTATTATTCCCGGAATTTTAATATGGATTTCAAAATTGATAAAGTAACGTAGAGGAGGTAATTATGTTTAAGAATTTACTACACTTCTGGAAAGGACAGGATTTCTTAAAGCAGGTATTAGATGAATTTAAAAACATGCTAGATGATTCACAAATTATGTTTAATGCTGTCTGTGCAAAATTGCTTGATAATATTGCTGAAGATGGTTTAAGGGATAAGATCTATTCTATTGATAGAAAAGTCAATGAATTGCAGCGGGATATAAGAAAGCGAATTATCGGTCATCTTTCTATACAGCCATCCGTAGACGTATCAACTTGTCTATTACTTATGAGCGTAATAAAGGATGCTGAGCGTCTCGGCGATTACGCTAAAAATATCTTTGAAGTCAGTAAATTGGCCGAGACTCCGCTTAATAAAGAAAAGTATAAAGACCTTTTTAACAATATAGAGGAGGAGATCTCTGAATTATTTGTTGATACGAAAAAAGCCTTTATGGAATCTGATGAAAATGAGGCAGAGAAAACCTGGGCCCTCAAAAAAGAAATATCCAATCGTTGCGATTCTATCTTAAAAAGAGTAGCAAAAAGTGAGCTCTCAGTAAATGAAGCCGTTTGCTTTACTCTTTTAGCCAGGTATTTTAAGCGCATTGCTGCCCATCTAACTAATATTGCTACTTCAGTCATAGTACCGATTACTGATTTAGATTACTTTGACGAAAGAAATATTACGGATAAATAATTCTTTTTACTATGGGAAAAATAAGAGTTTTATTTATCTGCATTCATAATTCAGCCCGCAGCCAAATGGCTGAGGCTTTATTAAATGATATTGCTTCTGATAGGTTTGAAGTTGAAAGCGCCGGCATTGAGCCCGGTAAGCTAAACCCCTTGGCTGTTGAATCAATGCAGGAGATCGGAATTGATATTTCAAATAAAACCACAAAAAGTGTCTTTGACCTGCACAGCCACGCCAAAACCTACGATTATATTATTACTGTTTGCAGCCAAGCCCAAGGTCAGAGATGTCCTAATTTTCCTTCCCCGGCTAAACGCCTAAGTTGGGAATTTAATGATCCTTCAAGTTTTTCCGGGTCCTGGGAGGATAAGCTCAAAGCCACAGGCAAGATCAGAGACAGCATTAAAGAAAAAATTAAAGCCTTTCTTTTGGATCAATCAAATTAGAGTTTTTCTATTTAATCCTACCATTACAAAACCTATAAGAATTCAGATAATACTCTTATTTAGCCATATCTTGATAGTGATTGTTTTATTAGTGGATAAATAGTTTTTTTGATATAATCTATTGAATTTAAGGATTAATTATGTCATTTCTTTATCCCAAACAAGGTAAACCTACGCTTCTAATAGTCTTAGTAGCATTAGTTTCTTTAACCTTAATTATCTTAGATTTTAGGAAAAAAGATTCAGGTAAGCCTAATTTACATAACAATGCTTCCAAGGTAATACTTATCACTATTGACGGTTTAAGAGCTGGCGATTTAAGTTGTTATGGGTATGAGACAAACGCTTCTTCTGGTATTGATACATTTGCCAAAGAAAGCCTAATATTTGAAAATGCTTTTAGTCAGTCACCAAGAACAGTCTTGTCTTACATATCTATGTTAACATCTGACTACAGGCTTAACTTTGATTATCTAAAAAGACCTGAAAATAGCTCAGCTATTTTGAATACAAAAGAAAGTTTAATTAATATTTTAAAAAAACACAAGTTCATGACAGCCGGTTTTAGTAACTCCCCAAGCGTTTCTCACTTACTTAGCTATGGCAAGGATTTTAATTTTTGGTATAAAAGCAAACAAATGTCTCTGATTTTACCAAAAGTGCATAGATGGGTTCTAGAAAATCAAGATAAAGATTTTTTTCTTCTTTTACAACTGAATGAGTTAGAAAAAAAAGATTACAAAAATAATACAGACACTATGCATTATTCTTACGATCAGAAATTAAAGTACATTGACGGGTATTTGAATAGATTCTTTGACTTTTTAAAAGCAGTTAACTTGTGGGACAATACTCTTTTAATTGTTACTTCAGCTCATGGCAGAGAACTTAGTCAAGGTGCTGTTATCAAGGTCAGCGACCGTTTAGATGATACATCCTTGCATGTTCCTCTTATTATTAAAATGCCAAAGTCTTTTGGTTTTCTCCCCAGGCGGATTAAAAAAGTAGCCGGATTGGTGGATATTGTACCCACAATATTAAGCGTCTTGGAGATAGCCGGAGTCAACCAAATTGACGGTAGTGATCTGATCGGTTTAATTAATAATATAGATAATAAGAGCGAAAGAGCTATTTTTGCTTCAACAAATAGAGCGACTATGGTTAGAACAGAGGATTATAAATTTATACTCAACAAAAAGTTTCCCCAAAGAAGCAAACTCTTTGATTTAAAGTTAAATCGAAGGGTAAAGGTAAACAAAAAGGGTATTTTTAATGCAAAAATAGAAGAGATGAAAGCTTTACTAGAAAATCATCTAAAAGAAGATCTAATTTATAATTAAATGACTTCTAAGATGAAATACAAGTCTAGGCCACCAATTTTTGTGATCGGATCTCCCCGATCCGGCACGACTGTCCTTTCAGAAATTATCTCTTCCATGCCTTACTCTGAATTATTCCACGATATTTTAATTACCCCCCATATAGTGCATAAGATAGCAGATGGTATTTCTAGCCAAGATTATGAATTCTATATCTGTGAAATAAGAGCCAACATAGAAAGCGCTATCCGCCAGCAACGACAGAGAAGGATACTCTTGCTGGCAAAATTGCTGAAAGGGAAAATATCCCTAAAAGAATTTTCTCATAGCATACTATTAAAAACCAGACTGGACTCAAATTTTTATGAGAATATCAGATTTATATACCATGAACCGTTTTTAACTATGAATCCAGAATTAATTCTTGATATTTTTCCCGAGGCAAAGATAGTACATATTATTCGTGACCCAAGAGCTTGTGCCAGTAGTCTTATCCAGAGCTATAATGCTTTTAGTGATGAGCTTATATTAAATATGCAAAATAGCAATGAAATCTATAGCCAGATTCCAGAAATAGGCATTATAAAATCTATTAAGGAGAAAAGAGTCCCCTACTGGGTAGATAAGAGCGATATAGAGCTTTTCATAGAAGGGCCAAATTACCTAAGAGCATATTTATTATGGGAGTATCTGGAAAAAAGCTGCTATGAAAAAGTAAGCAATAGTACGAAGTTTAATAAAACTAATTACATTTTATTGCAATATAATGATTTTGTTTCTAAACCTAAATTGTATGTAAATAAGTTAAATGATTTTTTAGAAGCCAATATTGCAAAAGGTGAGTTTAACCGCCTAAATACAAAATCAATAAATAAGTATAAAAACTTTATAGATGAAAAGGTAATAAAAATAATTGAGTGTCGTTACGCAGCAATCAAGAAAAATATATTGAATGTCTAAAGTAATTAAACCTAATTTTTTTATAGTCGGAGCGCCCCGTTGCGGGACAACATCTTTATACAATTATTTATCAAGCCATCCTAATATTTTTATGAGCTTTCCGAAAGAGCCGGGATTTTTTTCGTCTGATTTTAGTAGGTACCAGATAGTTAAAACTATGCCCCAATACTTATCTTTGTTTAAAAAAACTAAAATCTGCCATCAGGCTGTTGGTGAGGCTTCAACAAGATATTTACAATCTCTGGTAGCTTTAAAAAATATTAAGCAGTTTAATGATAAGGCCAAAATAATAGTCATGTTAAGAAACCCGGTAGATTTAGTTTATTCATCATACTATCAAATGCGTTATAGACGCAATGAAGATGCCAGTACTTTCAAAGAGGCCTGGAACTTACAGGATTTACGGAAAAAGGGATTTAATCTACCTAAAAGAAATCATTCCGAACAATTTTTGCAATATTCAGAGGTAGGCAAATTAGGAGCGCAAGTAAAGCGCCTATTAGGTGTATTCTCTCATGGTCAAGTTAAAATAATTATTTTTGACGATTTTATTAGCAAGACTAGAGAGATCTATGAAGAAGTGTTAGATTTTTTATCTATTCCTAGAGATGACAAAATTACTTTTAAGGTATTTAATCAGAACCGGGTTTATAGGCGAGATTTTATAAATCGACTCACAAAAGATCCACCAAAAAAATTGTCCTCGGGTATTGTAAAATTTAAAAAAATTGCAGGTTTAAAAACACTAGGAATTAAAAAAATACTTAATAACTTAAATGCTAAACATATAAAGCGCCAGCCCCTTGATGAAGAATTTAAAAAAGTATTAATAAAAGAATTCCAAAGTGATGTCTTAATACTATCAGATATGATCAATAGAGATTTAAGCCATTGGTTGAAGTGATTTTTTATGAATATTAGCGTTATCGTACCTACCTACAAAAGATCAGAACTTCTTAAACAGTGTCTCGTGGCTCTTACAAAGCAAAACCGGTTGCCGGAAGAGGTCCTATTAATTATTCATCCCGAGGATAAAGCTACTACTGATTTTTTAGAAAATTTTAGGCCGGAGAATTTAAATTTACGCATACTTACTATTAATGTAATTGGTTCAATCCCTGCTTATAATTTAGGGCTCAGCCAAGCCAAGGGTCAGATTATTGTCTTTACTGATGATGATGCCAGTGCTTCGTTATCCTGGCTTGAAAAAATTGAAGCTCATTTTTTATCCGAGCCTAAACTAGGTGGTCTTGGCGGCCGGGATAATATGTTCAAAGATGGTAAGCTTATAGAGGGAAGAAAAGAAACAGTCGGCAAACTACAGTGGTTTGGCCGAATGATTGGCAATCACCACTTAGGTTTTGGTGGTCCAAGATTAGTTGATCATTTAAAAGGCGTTAATATGAGTTTTAGAAGAGAGGCTATAGATGGTTTGTGCTTTGAGAAGTCTTTACGTGGTTCTGGCACAATAATGTTTTTTGAATTAGATTTTTCTTTAAAAGTTAAACAGCGTAACTGGCAAATTATTTATGATCCCAATATAATTGTTGACCATTATTTAGGAGAACGTCCAGGGCTGGATAAGAGAGATGAGTTTAATCCTGCTGTTTTTACTGATAATGTTTACAATGAGACCCTTATCGTGCTTAAACACTTATCGCCTATGAGTCGATGCTTTTTTATTGTTTGGTGTTTAGCGGTTGGCACCAGAGATGCTCCCGGCTTTGTACAGCTATTAAGATTTTTGCCAAGCCAAAGAGGGCTAATTTTAAGGAAGTTGCTTGCAAGTTATCGTGGTCGGTGGCAGGGATTTAAAGCCTGGAAAAAGTTAAATTACAAGAAATGATTAAATTTATTAAAAAATATATAAACACTTATTCAGACTGGATTATAATTATAGTCTTCATTATTTTTGTCGTCTTTGGTCTTCTTAGGCCAGGTAGTCTTTATTTTAAGATTTCCTATCCGGCGCTATCTTTTATTGCTGGTTTGTTGCTTTATTTTTTAAAGCCCTTTCGTTATATAAGTTTTATCTTATGGATTTGGGTTCTAAATCCTTGTATTCGCCGCGTCGTAGATTTTCAATTAGAATGGGATCATTTAAATACTGTTATTTTAACCCCCTATCTGGTACTTTCGCCAACACTTATTACTTTTATCCACCGGCTGGGTTATTTGTCAAAAAAGACCCTTCTGGCCTTTATTATGATTTTTATATCAATAGGTTATGGCTATATCCTAGGGGTAGTAAATAATGGTATGTTTAGTGCCAGTTTTGAATTACTTACTTGGATATTACCGGTTTTTTTTGGAATCCATATAATTTTACAATTTAAGACTTATAATCATTGCAAAGCAATAATTCAAAAAACATTTATCTGGATTATCTTAGTAATAGGAACATATGGCCTGCTTCAATTTATCTTTCTCTTTGATTGGGATAAATACTGGATGATAAGTTCTCAGATGAAGGCAATTGGTGGAGCAGAAAGTTTTAAGGTCAGAGTTTTTAGTACTTTAAACTCACCCAATGTTTTCGCTCGAGTAATGTTAGTTGGTTTGCTATTGCTATTTAATAATAGAGGTGCGGTAGCAGCTACTTCAGCTACTTTTGGCTATATAGCATTTCTTTTGTCTATGGTTCGTTCTGCCTGGGGTGGATGGATGCTAGGAGTATCATTTGCTATTTTAAGAGCAAAAAAACGGTTTAAAATACATATATTTTTAGTCATCATAGTAGTTTGTATCTTATTGATGCCATTTTTATTTTTTACGCCAATAAATGAACAAATGAGCTCACGTTTTCAAAGTATTTCTAATATAAAAGATGACATAAGTCTAAAAAAAAGAATTCATGAATATGTAGTCTTCCTGCCCCAATCTCTTTTTAACCTTAAAGGCCAGGGGTTTGGCGGTATAGGTTTATTGGCCAGAATCAATCAATCAAAATATAAATATATGCGACTACACTCTGAAATTATCTATCTGCCTTATAGCTTGGGGTTCTTTGCTGGGCTTACCTATATAATTGCTTTATTCGGGTTACTATCAAACACTTTTCAAACAAGCCTAGCCAAGAAGGATCAATTTACCATAATAAATGAGACTATAATTGTTGCTATCTTCAGCCAGGCAATATTCTCACGGGTATTGGTTTCCATGCCTGGACTAATGCTTTGGATGTTTTTAGGTTTAGCCCTAGCTAGAAAAAAATACTTTTGTTTAAAGGTAGACTGATTTTAGAAGATAAATATTACTTTTAATATAATGATAAGAAAATCTAAATTTTTAAGAAATTTCCCATATTTATCTAGAAATTTTCTTGGCAGCCATCCCTACTTGTATAAAAGTTTGTGGCTAATGCCTAAATTTCGCAAGAATATTGTTTATCCTGATACAGCAATCTGTATTGATGGTTTCCCAAAATCAGCCAATAATTTTCTTATTCAATGTTTTAGTAGTTGGAATAAGAGAGTCTGCGTACCCAGCCAAATTCATCTGCCTATGAAAATTATTACTGCCGTTAAATACAATGTACCTTGTATAGTAACTATAAGAGACCCTCTTTTTTCAATAGCTTCAATTTTGGCCGTTGATCCTCTATTGTCGTATAGAATTATAATCCGCAGCTATATATATTTTTATAAACGTATAGCCAAAATAAAACATAATTTTATTATTGCTGAGTTCGATAAAACAATAGAGAATCCTGGCTTGACTGTTGAATTGCTTAATAAGCGCTACGGGACCAATTTTACTTATAATCTGGGAAAAGTCCCTCTTAGGAGGCCAAAATCAATAGAAGACTTAAAAGAAAGACAACGTGGCTTAAAAGAAGATTTAAGGTCTGAATTAAAAAAATGCGATTCCATAAAGGAAGCTCAAGATGTATTTCTATCCTTTATTAATTAATTTTAGCATATGCAGGTAGTATTATTTAGAAATGTTATTGGTGAAAATACAATGAGTATGGAGCGCTATACCAATGAATTACTTAAGTTTATGCCGGATGGCGTTAGCGATTTTACAATAAAGGCAAAAAATCTACCCCTCTTAAGGCATTATTTGCATAAAGAGTACTTGTTTCCCAAAATAGCTTCAAGACATCAGGGTCAATTAAACCATATATCTGATCATAGCTATGCCGGCTTACTTAAATATCTTGATCCCAAGATAACAATATTAACTTGTCATGATTTAATTCCTTTGGACATTCCTAAAGAAACATCTTTTTTGGGCAGATTAAGACATAATTATAATTTAAAATTTTTGCCAAGAGCAGAAAGAATAATTACTTCTTCAAATACTACAAAAAAAAGTATCAAAAACCATTTTAATTATCCTGAGGATAAAATAAGCATAATACCTTATGGAGTTTCAAGTAATTTTAGAACTTTAAACAATAGAAGCCAGCTGAAAGAAAAATACTCAATAAAAAATAAATCTATTTTACACGTAGGCACATCATTTCCCCGAAAAAACATAGAGTTAATATTAAAACTTCTTCTAAAAAATAAAGAGATCACATTCATAAAAATCGGAAAATTTACAGCTAAACAGAAAAAATATATTATCAAGCATGGACTAAAAAAAAGAATATTTAACATATCTGAACCGGCAATAAGTTCTAAAGAGCTTATTGAGATTTATAATATAGCTGATGTTTTGCTTATGCCGTCTTTAGCTGAAGGCTTTGGCCTACCGATTTTGGAGGCAATGGCTTGCGGTTGCCCGGTTGTTTGCTCTGACATTGCTGTATTTAAGGAGTTATATAATGACCAAGAAGTATGCTTTATCAATCCCGGTGATTTAGAAGAGTTCGATTGCAAGTTAAGCAATATCTTAGAAAATGATTCATATAGAGATAAACTGATTAAAAATGGGTTTGCTAAGTCAAAGCAATTTAGCTGGCAGAGTTGCGCTGAAAAAACTTATCAGATTTATAAGGAAGTCTTTTATGGAAGAAATAAGAAATTCAATTAATATCAAGAGAAATAATAGTCCAGGCTCTAAATTTCCTAATTTTTTTATTATTGGAGCTCCACGTTCAGCTACAACTTCTTTATTTTTTTATTTAAGACAGCACCCTCAAATTTTTATGCCACAAGAGAAAGAACCGGAGTATTTTATTCAAGATAAACCAAAAGGACCATTAAAGCCAAAAAATCTAGATTCATATAAAAAGTTATTTAAAGACGTAAAAAGCGAAAAAGCAATCGGAGAAGCCTCAGTCCGTTACCTGCACAATTCTTCAACAGCTAAATTGATAAAACAAAGAGTTCCTCATGCTAAGTTGATAGTTATTTTACGTAACCCCTTAGACCGGGCTTTTTCAACACATGTTTTAAAAGTGAGAAATAGCGCTAATCAATTAAAAGATTATGGAGAGTTGCTGGCAAACCAAGAGAAAGAGATTTCTGGTGATTGGGGGCAATCTGATAAATGGTCAGGCATAAAGGGGAGTTTCTATTATGAATCCCTAAGCAATTACTACTCTCTATTTTCTGAAGACCAAATAAGAACATACTTATTCGAAGAGCTTATTTCTAATCCTTTAAGCATAGTAAAAGATATTTTTAACTTTTTAGACGTGGATGAGAATTTTGTACCTGTGACTTCAGTTGCGCTTAATAAGAGGGCCAGCACCAGCGGTTTCTTTGGTAATAGCATTT